>NZ_LGSS01000018.1 GCF_001190785.1 Gottschalkia purinilytica
AGGGTATCCTAAAATCTTAGGAGGAAACTTAAACACCAAACCTTTTAGAAGCTTCTACTTCTATAAGTGGGAGTAGTTCACTGACATAGAATAGTTTTAAGAATAAAATAGCTTTTGATTATTAGAAATAGATCAACTATAGATATACTAATATATAAGGAGGAATGCTTGTGAAAAACATCCTTAAAAATAAAGATATTAAGGAAGGACTTATTAGCTCTGTTCCTATAGTTATAGGGTATCTCTCTATATCTATAACTTTTGGAATCTTAGCAAAAAGTTCAAGCGTATCTTTTATAGATGCTATGTTGATGAGTGCCTTTGTATATGCAGGTGCAGGTCAATTTATGGCCATAAATCTAATGATATCAGGTATTGGAGCTGGAGAAATAATCTTTACTACATTACTTATAAATTTTAGATTCTTTCTTATAAGTGCTTCGTTTGTTAATAGACTAAATGAAAAGTTAGGAAAATGGAATTTGTTTATAGGACATACTTTAACAGATGAAACATTTTCAATAATTTCTTTCAGAGAAAAAGAAATAAAAAAAGATTATGTAATACCTCTCCAAATTACGTCTTATTCTTCTTGGGTAATTGGAACGTTAATTGGATATATAGCAGGAGGACTACTTCCTAAAATTTTGATAGACAGTATGGGTATGGCTTTATATGCTATGTTTGTATCTATTCTAGTTCCACAATTTAAAAAGAATTATAAAATAGCAATTCTAGTAGCATTGTCTGCTATTTTAAATACTCTGTTTACTTATTTTAATTTTTTACCACAAGGATGGGGACTTATATTATCAATAGTTATATCTTCAGCAATAGGAGCTTCTTTATTTAAGGACGATAATAATTCAGGAGTGAATGATGATGAGTAATACAAAGATAATAATTATAGGAATGATAATTGCTACAGGTATACCTAGATTATCACCATTTCTATTTAAGACTAAAGGAAATATGCCAGACTGGGTTAACAGATTTTTGAACTTTGTACCATTTGCTGCAATAGGAGCATTAACAATCCCAGGGGCATTTACAGCAACTCCAGAAGTTCCTATGGCATCAGTAGTAGGATTTATAGCTGCTGCTATAGCTTCGTGGTATAAAGGTGGAATAATACTTCCTATTATAACTTCTATAGTGGCTACTTTTTTAGTATTGTATATATAATATTACTAGAAACTAACTTATAACTATAGCTCTAATTAAAGTTAAGAAGCTTGTTGATAACTATGTTAATTTTGATATTTATAACTGTTATACAACAAGCTTTTGTATTTTAAATAATATTTAGTTGCTATGATTTCGATAAACTACTGACATCTGAAAATTTTAGATATTTGAACATGATACCTATAGTTATTAAAGAAGATATTAAATCTGATATAGGTGTACTAATCCAAACTCCTGTTACTCCCCAAAACTTAGGAAGAATTACTAACAATGGTATCAATATAATAACTTGTCTTAATAAAGATAAAATTACTGATATATAATTTATGACAACATTAGTCAAAGTAACTAATTAAATAAATTCACTTTATTGCATAATTAAAAATTATATAAAAGTGATAAATGCTATCAATAAGCGTGGTAAATAGAGATAAAATTCAAAAGCCTTTGTTAATCCTGAAAAAACTTATAAATAAATGTTGACATATTTATACACAGTTGATATAATCATTCCTAACAAAGAAACGTAATTTAATATAACTCTTATCGAGAGTGGTGGAGGGAACTGGCCCTGAGAAACCCGGCAACCCAAAGGAAACTTCCTTGAAGGTGCTAAATCCAGCAGGTATATCCTGAAAGATAAGATCAGAGAACGAACTCAAACCTTCCTGTTTTATCTAGCAGGAAGGTTTTTTTAGTTAGTTTGCAGATGAATCAGTTGAACGAAGAAATAAGAGTATTTAGAAAATTCAAAATAATATGAAAATGGAGGAATCAAATATGGGAGACAAATTACATTTTGAAACAATTCAAGTTCATGGAGGACAATTAGTTGACTCAGATACAAAATCAAGAGCAGTACCTATATATCAAACAACTTCGTATGTATTTGAAGATGCACAAGATGCGGCAGATTTATTCGGGTTAAAAAAAGCAGGAAATATATATACAAGAATTACAAATCCAACTACTGATGTATTTGAAAAAAGAATTGCTGAACTTGAAGGCGGAGTAGGAGCTGTTGCTACAGCATCAGGAATGGCAGCAATAAGTTATGCGATTCTTAATATAGCTAAAACAGGAGAAGAAATAGTATCAGTATCAACACTTTACGGTGGAACGTACACATTATTTGCACATACATTTAAGAACTTTGGAATAAAAGTAAAATTTGTACATCCTGATAAATTTGAAGAATTAGATGCAGCTATAAATGATAAAACAAAGGCAGTATTTATAGAAACTATAGGGAATCCAGATATAAATGTTGTTGACATTGAAAAAGCAGCAGAAATAGCTCATAAGAACAATGTACCTTTAATAGTAGATAATACATTTGCAACACCTTATCTATGTAGACCTATAGAGTACGGAGCTGATATAGTAGTACATTCTGCAACTAAGTTTATAGGGGGACATGGTACTTCAATAGGTGGAGTAGTAGTTGATTCAGGTAAATTTGATTGGAATAATGGAAAATTTCCAGAACTAATAGATCCAGAACCAAGTTATCATGGACTTTCTTTCTCAGAAGCATTTGGAGAAGCAGCATATATAGCTAGATTAAGAACTACTCTATTAAGAGATGTAGGAGCTTGTATATCACCATTTAATTCGTTCTTGTTAATATTAGGATTAGAGACATTATCTCTTAGAGTAGAAAGACATGTTTTAAATGCTCAGAAGATTGCAGAGTATTTAGAAAATCATCCTAAAGTTGAGTGGGTAAAATACCCAGGACTTAAATCAAATAAATATCATGAATTATCAAATAAATATCTTCCAAAAGGTTCTGGAGCTATATTTACTTTCGGAGTGAAAGGTGGATATGAAGCAGGTAAGAAACTTATAGAATCAGTTGAAATATTTTCTCACTTAGCAAATGTAGGAGATGCGAAGTCACTTATAATACATCCAGCATCAACTACTCATCAACAGCTAACTGAGGAAGAACAAAGAACAGCAGGTGTTAGTCCTGAGCTTATAAGAATATCTATAGGAATAGAAAATGTTGATGATTTAATAGAAGACTTAGGTAAAAGTCTCGAAAATATATAGATTTATAAAAGGGGTATAACGAACTTAAGGAGTGTGAAATGTATGTTCATAAAGGATTTGTATGATAAAAAGAAGCCTATTGTCTCGTTTGAGATATTTCCTCCAAAGAGAGATTATGACATAGACACAGTATATGAAACTATACAAGACTTAAGAGATTTAAATCCAGATTATATAAGTGTGACTTATGGAGCAGGGGGAGTAGGAAGTAGCGATAAGACACTTGAGATAGCTTCTTTAGTGAAGAACAAATATGGAATAGAGGCTTTGGCACATCTCACTTGTATAACTTCAGATAAAGTAAAAACAAAGGCAGTTATAGAAGACTTGAAAAAACATAATATTGAAAATATATTGGCTTTAAGAGGGGACATCCCAGAAGGATTTGAACTGGAAGATGATAGAGATTATAGTTATGCTAAGGATCTTATTAAAGATATAAAAGAAATTGGAGGATTTTGTATAGGGGCTGCTGCTTATCCTGAAGGACATATAGAGTGTGATAAGTTAAATGATAGTTTGATTCACTTGAAAGAAAAAGTCGATGCAGGAGCAGAGTTTTTAATTACTCAACTTTTCTTTGATAATGATATATTTTACAAATTCTTAGAAAAAGCAGAAAAACACTCAATAAACGTACCAATAGTTGCAGGGGTTATGCCGATATTAAGTAGGAGTCAAGTTGAAAAAATGATTTTTATGTGTGGAGCTTCATTACCTTCAAGAATTATAAAAATATTAAATAAATATGAAGGAGATTCGGAAAGTTTAAAGAAAGCAGGTATAGAACATGCTGCAAGACAAATTGATGATCTTATAAGAAATGGAATAGATGGAGTTCATATATATACAATGAATCAACCTGAAATAGCTAGAGAAAATGTTAGAAGAATAGAGAGCTTAAAAGAACAATTATTGAAACAAAGTATTTAGTAGGAGTTGATAGTGTGAATATCAATAGAGAGGAAGTTTTAAGATATCTAGGATATAAAGATCAAGAAATAGATAAAGATTTGAATAATCTTATTGATGATTGTATAGACGAAGCCAAAGCTATGTCAAAGTCTTTATACACATATAAAATATTTGAGATAGAGCCAAATGAATCTAAAAAAGAAATAAATGTACTAGGAACTAGTTTAACATTAAAAGGAAATGACATATATGAGCACCTTAAAGATGCTAAAAAGTGTGCTATAATGGCAGCGACATTAGGGGTTGTTTTTGACAATAAGGTCAGAATATTAGAGAGATTTAATATGACTAAGGCGCTGATACTAGATTCTTGTGGAACGGATTGTATAGAAAAAGTATGTGATGAAGCAGAAGAAGAAATTAAAAAGATAGCCATGAAAGAAGGATTCATAACTAACTACAGATATAGTCCTGGATATGGTGACCTCTCTATTGATATCCAACAAAATATAATAAATATACTAAATGCCAATAAAATAATAGGTCTTACTACTACAGAAAGCTGTATATTACTACCGAGAAAGTCTGTCACTGCTATAATAGGCTTTGTTGATAAAAATAGCGAGATAGTAGTAAAAAAAGGTTGCGAGTATTGTAGCAAGTTTCATAATTGCTTATATAGAAGGGACGGTGTCAGTTGTGGGAGTTACAGAACTAATTAAATCAAACTTTTTATTATTTGATGGTGCTATGGGAACTATGCTCCAAAAATTAGGTCTTAAAACAGGAGAGCTTCCTGAAGTATACAATATAACTAAAAGAGATTTTATAAAAAGTATTCATGAGAGCTATATAAAAGCTGGGTGTGACGTTATAAGTACAAATACTTTTCAAGCAAATGAATTAAAGCTTAAAGATTGTCCATATACTGTGGAAGAAATAATAAAGGCAGCGGTAGAAATAGCTAAAGAAGCAAATCCAAAATATGTAGCATTAGATATAGGCCCATTAGGGCAATTAATGGAACCTATGGGGACAACAAGCTTTGAAGAAGCTTATGAAATATTTAAAAGACAGGTAGTTGCAGGGGCTGAGGCTGGTGCAGATATTATACTAATAGAAACAATAGCTGACATATACGAGGCTAAGGCTGCTGTATTAGCAGCTAAAGAAAATAGTAATCTACCTGTATTTTGTACGTTAACTTTTCAAGATGATGGAAGAACATTTGTTGGAACTGATCCATTAACTGCTACAGTAGTTTTACAAGGGTTAGGTGTAGATGCGCTAGGAGTCAATTGTTCGTTAGGACCTAAAGAACTTAAGCCTATTGTTGATGAAATGCTGAAGTATGCAAAAATTCCAGTGATGATACAACCAAACGCAGGTCTTCCAAAGATAAGAGATGGTGAGACTGTTTTTGATGTAAATCCTGAAGAATTTGCAGGATACATAAAAGATATAGCAGAAAGTGGAGCTAGAATATTTGGAGGATGTTGCGGAACTAATCCTGACTTTATAAAAGAAGTTAGAAGTACATTAGATAATCTAAATCCGGTAAAAGTTGATCCACAAATAATAACTGCTACTACTTCAGGATCAAAGACAGTAATACTTGATAATAAGACTACTGTTATAGGAGAAAGAATCAATCCTACAGGAAAGAAAAGATTAAAAGAAGCTTTAAGAACTGGAAACCTAGACTATATAATAGGCGAAGCAATAGATCAGACTAATGCAGGATCAGATGTTCTTGACATTAATGTTGGGTTACCAGAAATAGATGAAGTTGAAATGAGTAAAAAGGTTGTTCGTGAAGTACAAGGTGTTGTAAATTTACCATTACAGATAGATAGTTCAGATCCAAAAGTAATAGAGGCAGCTGTAAGAAGGTATAACGGAAAACCTATGATAAACTCTGTAAACGGTAAAGAAGAGGTTATGAATGAAGTATTTCCAACAGTAAAGAAATATGGAGCTTTAATAGTAGGTCTTACATTAGATGAAGATGGAATTCCTGATACAGCGGAAGGAAGATTTAAGATAGCAGAAAAAATATTTAAAAGAGCTCAAGAGTTTGGAATATCTAAAGAGGATGTACTTATAGACTGCTTAGTGCTTACTGCTTCTGCTCAACAGGATCAAGTCATGGAGACTTTAAAAACTATAAAATTAGTTAAACAAAGACTTGGACTTAAAACTGTTCTAGGAGTAAGTAATGTTTCATTTGGTCTTCCAAATAGAGAAATATTAAATAGTACTTATTTAGCAGCAGCATTTGGAGCAGGACTTGATGCACCTATTCTAAACCCACTTTCTGAAGAAGCTATGAAAATGGTACATTCTTTTAGAGTGCTAAATAACGAAGATAAAGAGTCAAAATATTATATAGAGCAATATGGTAATGTTGAAAATAAGCAATCAATACAAGGAACTACAAAAACAGAAAAAGATTTAAAAGATATTATAACAGAAGGTAGAAAAGAAGAATCGGCACCTAAAGTAAAAGAACTTTTAAAAGAAAAGAAACCTATGGAAATTATAGATAATTACTTTATTCCTGCACTAGATTTGGTAGGAGAAAGATTTGAAAAGGGAAAAATATTTTTGCCTCAGCTAATTCAATCAGCGGAAGCAGTTAAAAATGCCTTTGAAGTTATAAAAGAGCATCTAATAACTAATAGTGAAAATACAGTTTCTAAAGGAAAAATAGTTGTTGCTACAGTTAAAGGGGACATACACGATATAGGTAAAAATATAGTGAAAATGCTACTTGAAAACTATGGATTTGATGTAATAGATTTGGGAAAAGATGTTCCAATAGAGGAAGTTGTGAGAGTTACTAAAGAAAATGATGTTAAGCTTGTAGGACTAAGTGCACTTATGACCACAACTGTTAAAAATATGGGGGATACAATAACAGCTTTAAGAAAAGAAGGAATAGAATGTAGTGTAATGGTAGGTGGAGCAGTACTTAACGAAGAGTATACAGAATTAGTAGGGGCTGATATGTATGCAAGGGATGCTAGAGAGAGTGTTAAAATAGCAAATAGATTTTTTGGAATAGAAGATTAATATACTTATATGACTAGAATAATTGTCATCTTTTCAAAATTATTCTAGTCATGTAGAAAAATAAGTTATATAATAGATTAAAACCTAGTAAACAGATTAGGATATATAAATATAATAGAAAGTATATCTTATAATTAAATATAAAAAAGTAGCATATATTTAAGAGTTATTGTATATTGGCTAGCCAAAGTCAATAATAGTGTCCTATAATTTAATGGGTTTATACAATCAATTTTAAGGAGGTTAAAAATGTTTAAAGCACCAGAGTATACAAAGTCCTATATAGAAAATTATGAAGCTAAAGTTAAAGAGTACCAAGAAAAAGGTGAAAAAGAAGTACCATTTAAAAGCTTCGGAGCAGTTACAGGAGTTTATCAAGAAAGAAGTGGAACTACCTATATGGTAAGACCTAGAACGCCAGGAGGAATTATTACACTAAAACAATTAAAAAAAGTAAGTGAAGTAGCAGATAAATATTCACATGGAGAGTTTAGATTCACAACTAGGCAAGATATACAATTTCATAAAGTGACAATAGAAAATACTATAAAAATAATGAAAGAACTTATACCTGTAAATGTATATACAGTAGGAACAGGAGGGAACACTGCTAGGAATGTAGCTTGTTCACCACTTTCAGGGGTAGAAAAAGATGAAGCTTTTGACGTTACACAATATGCTATGGAAACTACTAACTATGTAGTAAAAGATGAGAATAGTTGTAAGTTTCCTAGAAAATTCAAAATAGCTTACTCAAATAATGAGAAAGATACAGGAAGTGCTACATTTGCTGATTTAGGATTTGTAGCTAAGATAGAAAATGGTAAGAAACTATTTGAGGTATATGGTGGAGGTGGATTTGGTAGTGGACCAAGAATGTCACTTAAGCTTGAAGACTCAATAGAACCTAAGGATGTTTTATACTATGTAGAAGCTATGAAACAGTTTTTTTACGAAGAAGGAGATAGAGAAAATAGACATAAGGCTAGAGTAAGACATATTGTTCATAGATTAGGAGAAGAAGAATTTAAAGATAGATTTAATAGATATTTAGAAGAAGCTAGAAAACTAGATAATCTAGAATTAAATATAGAAGAAAAGCAAGAAGAAAAACCTTGGAGAAAAAGTAAAAAAATAGATAGTAACATAGTAAGTGAAAATAAAATAGAAGGATTATATTCGATATATATACATCCTAAGAGAGGAAATATAAGTACTAGTAATTTGAATAAGATAATAGATTTTATTGATAAGCTAGAATATGAAGTATCTATAAGATTAAGTCCAACTCAAGGATTTTATATAAGAGATTTAAATGGCGAAGATGCTGAGAAACTTTTAAACATAGTAAAAGACTTTGTATCTACTTATGACATAGATAACTCTATATCATGCGTGGGAGCAGATACTTGTAGAGTTGGGGTGAATTCATCGCAAACTTTACTTAAAAGTATTATTGATAGATTTAAAGATGTTGATGATAATATCAAGTCACAGCTACCAAGAGTGTTTATTTCAGGATGTCCTAGCTCATGTGGTCAACACCAAAGGGGAATCATATCATTTTCAGGTAAAATAAAGAAAATAGATGGAGAAGTAGTCCCTATATATTCAGTTTATTTCGGAGGAAAAGTTGGAGCTGGAGTAGCAACATTAGCAGAGCGCTATGGAGATATCATAGGCTCAAAAGTACCAGAATTCTTATATGATGTAGCTAATTTAAAGAAGGATTTAGGATATGAAGACTTTGAAAAGTTGGTAGATGATAGAATAGAGGATTTGAAAGAACTAATTAGCAAATATTCAGTATAAGAATATATAGGGGGAGTTTTTGTGGGAGAGTTAAAATCAGAAAATGTAGTATGGCATAAGTTGAGTGTATCAAGAGACGATAGAGAAAACTTGTTAAAACAAAAAGGAGTACTTATATGGTTTACAGGTTTATCTGGTTCAGGAAAATCTACTGTAGCTAATGCACTTCAAAATAAGCTATATGAAAAAGAAAAACTTACTTATATATTAGATGGAGATAATGTAAGACATGGACTTAATGGAGATCTAGGATTCACTATAGAAGATAGAAAAGAAAATATAAGAAGAATAGGGGAACTTTCAAAGCTATTTGTAGATACAGGAATCATTACACTAGCTACTTTTATTTCTCCATTAAGAGAAGATAGAGAACAAGTTAGAAAACTTCTAAATGAAGATTTTATAGAAGTATATATAAAATGTCCTTTAGAAGTGTGCGAAAATAGAGATCCAAAAGAGCTTTATAAAAAAGCTAGAGATGGAAAGATAAAAAACTTTACAGGAATAGATTCTCCCTATGAAGAGCCAGAAAATCCAGAGATTACTGTTGATACAAGTGAACTTAGTATAGATGAGTGTATAGAAAAGATATTAGAATATTTAGTTTCTCATAAGAAGGTGATATAGTGAAACTTGAGACAAGAAAAATAGAGACAGATATATTGATAATAGGTGGCGGAACTGCTGGTTGCTTTTCCGCACTTACAATAGGAGAAAATAGTAATGCTAAGGTTCTCATAGTGGAAAAGTCTAACATAAAAAGAAGTGGATGCTTAGCAGCTGGAGTAAACGCTCTAAATGCATATATTACAGCTGGAGAAACACCTAATTCATTTGTTGATTATGTTAAAGAGGAATTTGATGAAATTATAAGAGAAGATTTAGTATATACAATAGCAGAAAAGCTAAATAAGGTTACGGAAAAGATTGAGAAACTAGGTCTTCCTATATTAAAAGATGAAGAAGGAAACTATGTATCTAGGGGAAAAAGAAGTATAAAAATAAATGGAGAAAACATAAAGCCAATATTAGCAAGTGCAGTAGAACAACATAAAAATATAACGATACTTAATAGAGTAAACATCATAGACTATATAGTTAAAGATGAAAAGATAATAGGAGCATATGGATTTTCGTTAGATGATAATGTGTTTCTTGTGATAAAAGCTAAAGCAGTTATCTGTGCAACTGGAGGGGCAGCCGGATTATACAAACCAAATAATCCAGGATTTTCAAGACATAAAATGTGGTATAGCCCTTTTAATACAGGTGCAGGATATGCAATGGGAATAAGAGCAGGAGCTGAAATGACATCATTTGAAATGAGATTTATAGCTCTAAGATGTAAAGATACTATTGCTCCAACAGGAACAGTTGCACAAGGAGTAAAAACGCCTCAGGTGAACTCATATGGAGAAAGATACGTTTTTAGCTATGGAAAACCTACTACTCCGATGAGAATATTTGCAACTATAATGGAAAATCAAAATGGAAGTGGCCCTTGTTATTTAAAGACTAAAGGAATAATGAAAAAAACAGAGGATCAACTTTTTAAAGCTTATTTAAATATGGCCCCATCTCAAACTTTAAAGTGGATAGAGAACAACACAGGACCTTCACAAGAGAATATAGAAATTGAAGGAACAGAACCATATATAGTTGGTGGTCATACAGCAAGTGGATATTGGGTTGATGTAAATAGAAGAACTACATTAAAGGGACTTTATGCAGCAGGTGATGTTGCAGGTGGAAGCCCTAAAAAATATGTTACAGGTTGCTTTGTAGAAGGAGAACTAGCTGGAATAGATGCTTTAAAATACATTGAAAATGTTAGTATAGAAAATATATCAGATACAGAAATAGAAAAAAAGAAGAGTGAATTGGAATTATTCTTAAATAATAGTGATGACTTTTATTCAGTAGAAGAATTAGAAGAAGCCATGCAAAAAGTTATGGATGAATATGCTGGTGGAATTTCTAGTAAATATGGATATAACAAAAATAAACTTAATATAGCACTTGAAAAGATAGATGAACTTATAACTATATCTAGAAAGCTTAAGGCTAATGATCTACATGAACTTCTATTTATATATGAACTATTAGATAGACTTTTAGTATGTAAGGTTCTTATACATCATCTTAAAGCTAGAAAAGAAACTAGGTGGAAATGCTATCAGGAAAATTTAGACCATCCTAATAAGGATGATGACAACTTTAAAAAATATATTAATTCCAAGTATTCAGATGGGAAAGTAGACATAATATATAGAGATCTAATTGGAAGGGACGATTTATATGAGCATAAGAATAGATAAGGATAAGTGTGTTTCTTGTGGAAAATGTACAGATGTATGTCCTGGAAATCTAATATATAAAGACAAAAATAAAAAAGCATTTATAAAATATCCTAGAGATTGTTGGGGATGTACAGCATGTTTGAAAGAATGTGGTGTAGGGGCTATAAATTATTATTTAGGTGCTGATATAGGTGGAAAAGGTGGCTATCTTTATACTGAGAAAGATAAAGACTACTTATACTGGCACATAGTAAATAAAGATGGAGAGAAAAGGGTCATAACTATAAATAAAAAAGAATCAAATAAATATTAAGTAAAAAATATAAGAGGGGGCTAAAAATGAGGGCTAAAAAAGTATTAAGGTATATTTCCTTAGCACTATTAACAGGAGCATTATTAGTAGGATGTTCAGGTAAAAAAGAATCTGAAACTTCAACTGGAAAAGCAGATTCTATAAGAGTAGGATTCTTTCCTAATGTAACACACTCACAAGCTTTGCTTGGAAAAGCAAATGGAGATTTTCAAAACAATATAGGAAAAGATGTAAAGATAGAGTGGAAACAATTTAATGCAGGACCAGCAGAGATAGAATCACTTCTTGCAAATGAACTTGATATTGGATATATAGGACCAGGTCCAGCAGTGAATGGATATTCAGCATCAAATGGAGATATTCAAATAATATCAGGTGCTACTAACTCAGGAGCTATATTAATATCTAGAAAAGATATTAATATAAAGGGAGTAAAAGATTTAAATGGAAAGAAAGTAGCAATACCACAGTATGGAAATACTCAAGATTTATGCTTAAGAGGACTACTTAAAGAAAATGGACTTAAAGATACTACAAGGGGAGGAACTGTAGAAGTAGTTCAAGCACCAAATCCAGATATTAAGACGTTAATAGATAATAAGCAAATAGATGCTGCATTTGTTCCAGAGCCTTGGGGATCTAAGCTTGTAAAAGAAGTTGGTGCTAAAGTAGTGCTTGAACATGATAAAACATGGAGAGACGGGAAATACTCATCAGCTGTTATTGTTGCAAGAAAAGACTTTATTAATAAGAACCCAGAAATAGTTGAGAAATTCTTAGAAGCACATGTTTCTTTAACAGACTATATAAATACTCATAAAGAAGAGGCTAAAGAGGTTGTGAACAAAGAATTACACAACTTAACTAAAAAATCATTACCACAAGATGTTTTAGATGAATCATTTAAAAGGTTAGTTATAACAAATGATCCAGAGAAACAATCAATATTAGATATTGTAGATTTGTCACGCGAAACAGGATTTTTACGTGAAAAACCTGACTTATCTAATCTGTTTAGTTTAGATATACTGAATAAAGTGTTGAAAGAAAAGGGCTTAGAATCAGTAAAATAGGGATGTTTTAAGATGCAAACATATAGATAGTTATAGAAAGAGGTGTTTAAATTGGGGCTAATTATAAAAGGGGTTAGTAAGAAGTTTTATTCGAAACATAAAGAAACCCATACACTAAGTAACGTAGATCTTTCTTTTGAGAAAGGAGAGTTTATATGCTTACTTGGGCCATCTGGTTGTGGGAAATCAACGCTACTAAATATAGTAGCCGGATTGGAAACTCCTACAGAAGGAAAGGTATATTTAAATGGAAAAGAAATAGAGGGAGTAGGGGTTGATAGAGCTGTAATGTTTCAAGAATCAGCATTATTTCCTTGGCTAAGAGTTATAGATAATGTTGAATTTGGTATGAAAATAGCAGGAGTTCCAAAGGAAGAAAGACGAGAAAAAGCACTTCACTATCTAAAGATGGTTCATTTAACTAAGTTTCAAAATTCATTTATACATGAGCTATCAGGAGGTATGAGACAAAGGGTAGCTCTTGCAAGAGCATTAACACTTGATTCAGAAGTGTTATTGATGGATGAACCATTTGCGGCATTAGACAGTCAAACTAAAAGTATCTTACAAGCAGAGGTACAGAAGATATGGTGGGAAACTAAAAAGACTATAATATTCGTTACTCATAATGTGGAAGAGGCTGTTTTACTTGCAGATAAGGTAATTGTTATGTCAGCCAATCCAGGTAGAGTAAAAAGAGAATTTAAAATAGAACTTGCTAGACCAAGAAGAGCAGACAGTATAGATTTAGCATATGTAGCTACAGAAGTTATGAAAGAGCTTAAAGAGGAGGTGGAGAAGGTTGCGAAATCAGAATATGACAATGACTGGAATATTGAAAAAGATAGCGTTCTATATTCTACTGATAATAATATGGGAGCTGGTTTATAGGTTAGGTGTAGATGTATTTAAAGTATGGAAAGCATATTCTTTTCCATCACCTCTTAATGTGTTGAAAAGCATATATGTATTGATGGAAGAAAAAATACTCTGGATAGCAGTACTTACTAGTATGAAAAGACTTTTAATAGGATATGCAATATCACTAGTTGTAGGATTAGCACTAGGATTAGTTATAGTTAGATATAAATATATAGATGAAAACCTAACACCTTTAATACTAGGTTTACAAACATTACCTAGTGTGTGCTGGATACCATTCGCTATTCTTTGGTATGGAATAAGTGAAGAGTCTATTATATTTGTAATTGCTATGGGGTCTATGTTCGCTATTTCCATAGCTACAGAATCAGCTATAAAGAATATTCAACCTTTATATACAAAAGCAGCTAGAACAATGGGTGCTAAAGGAATGAAACTATATTTTAATGTTACACTTCCAGCTGCACTTCCTACTATAGTATCAGGACTTAAACAAGGTTGGTCATTTGCATGGAGAGCCTTAATTTCAGGAGAAATGATTTCTGCAACAAAGGGGCTAGGTCATGTACTTATGGTAGGTAGAGACCTTGCAGATATAGGTCAAGTGGTGGCAGTTATGTTAATTATAATAGCATTGGGTTTATTATTAGATAAAGCTGTCTTTGGAAAAATTGAAGCAAGTATAAGACAAAGATGGGGACTAGAAGCAAACAGATAGGGGGATTTAGAATGGATCATTTAGACAAATTAGAGGCACAAAGTATTTATATATTAAGAGAAGCTTATAAAAAGTTAGGAAAATTAGGAATGTTATGGTCTATAGGAAAGGATTCTACAGTAATGTTATGGTTAGCTCAGAAAGCTTTCTATGGACATTGCCCTTTCCCATTAATACATGTAGATACTAAATATAAGATTCCAGAAATGATTGAATATAGAGATAGACTAGCAAAAGAATTAAACTTAGATCTAATAGTTAATACAAATGAAGAAGCTATAAAAAATGGAATGGGACCACATGAAGGTAGGCTTGTTTGCTGTAAAGCTCTTAAAACAGATGGTCTTCAGCAAGTGGTTACAAATTATGAATTTGAAGGACTTATATTAGGAATAAGAAGAGATGAAGAAGGTTCAAGATCTAAAGAAAGAGTATTTAGTGAGAGAAATAGTGACTCAGAATGGAACTATGCAGATCAACCACCAGAGCTTTGGGATCAATTTAAAACAGACTTTAAAAAAGGAAATCACATTAGGGTTCATCCTATACTACATTGGAATGAAATAGATATCTGGGAGTATATCAAAAGAGAGAATATACCAATAATAGACTTATACTTCTCTAAAAATGGAAAGAGATATAGAAGTTTAGGCTGTGCTCCTTGTACAAATCCGATAGAGTCAAATGCATCTAATTTAGATGAGATAATAGAGGAATTAAAAAACACTCAAGAAACAGAAAGATCAGGAAGAGCTCAAGATCAAGAAGATGCACATGCTATGGAAAAACTAAGAAAAGAAGGATATATGTAAAAGGGGGTAGCACTAGATGAACAGAGAGAGTTTAAATATAGTTGTAGTTGGACACGTAGACCATGGGAAGTCTACACTTATAGGAAGACTTTTATTTGATACAGACTCATTGCCTCAAGGGGCTATAGAAAAGGTAAAAAGAATTTCTAAAGAAAAAGGAAAAGATTTTGAGTATGCATATCTATTAGATGCATTTGAAGAAGAACAAAAACAAGGTATAACTATAGATACGACAAGACTTCAATTTAAAACTGATAAAAGAGATTACGTAATAATAGATGCACCAGGACATAAGGAGTTTTTAAAAAATATGATATCAGGTGCAGCTAGTGCAGAAGCAGCTATTTTAATGGTAGATGCAAATGAGGGTATACAAGAACAATCTAAAAGACATGGATATATACTATCTCTTTTAGGTATTCAGAAAGTATACGTAGCAGTAAATAAAATGGACTTAGTAGATTATTCAGAAGAAAGATATAGTGAAGTAAGAAAAGACTTTGATAGATTCTTAAATACATTAGGAGTTTATCCTATAAAATATATACCAGTATCAGCTTTTTATGGGGATAACATAGCTGAAAAATCAGAAAAAATGCCTTGGTATAATGGAGAAAGTATATTAGATGCAATAGATAGCTTAGAAAAGGAAAAAGGATTAGAAGAAAAATCTTTAAGATTCCCTATACAAGATATATATAAATTTGATCATAGAAGAATAATAGCAGGGAGAATAGAATCAGGTAGCTTAAAAGTTGGTGATGAGATAGTTATATTACCAAGTAATAAGACTACTAAAGTAAAGTCAATAGAATATTGGGTAGAGAAAGATAAAAAAGAAGAAGTAAGTGCAGGTATGTCAGTTGGAATAATAGTAGAGGATGAATTCTTCTATAAAAGGGGAGAGATAATATCTCATAAAGATGATATACCAGTAGTAACTGATACATTTGGTGGAAACCTATTTTGGTTAGGGAAAAACGACTTAGAAAAAGGGAAAAAATATAAATTAAAACTTTCTACGTTAGAGATAGAATGTGAAATAGCTAAAATAGATAAAGTTATAGATGCTTCTACTTTAGAGACTATTGAAAATGGTGAAAGAGTAAAGAAAAATGATGTTGCTGAAATAACTATAAAAACAAAAGAGCCAATAGCACTAGATGAATTTAAAAATATTCAAAGTACAGGAAGATTTGTTCTTGTAGATGACTTAGATGTTAGTGGTGGAGGAATCATAACAAGAGGAAGTAGCTTTGAAGTTGAGAAGAAATTTAAATCAGAGGATGGAAAAGTACTCTCTATAAGACCTAGACTCGTGACGAGAAAAGATAGAGAAGAAAGACTAGGAACTGCAAGTAAAGTTATATGGTTAACAGGAAAAGCTGGATGTGGTAAAAGAGAAATAGCTGTAAATCTAGAAAAAGAATTATTTGATAGTGGAAAGAATGTGTACTATTTAGACTATAACCAAGTTGCAGAAAGTAAAGATGATAGTGAAGGTATAAGGGAAGTAACTAAAGTAGCAAGTATACTTCAAGAAGTAGGAAATATAGTCATAGTTACATCAAACTATCTTTTAAGGGAAGAAAAAGAATATATAAAATCTCAAGTTGGAAAAGAAAATTTCATAGAAGTATATGTGGAAGCACCAGATGAAGTATGTATAGAAAGAATAGCACCAGGAGAAAAGTTAATAGATCTAAATGAAAGATCGAGAGATCCATTCATATCATTATATATAGATGATCCTAATTTTGATAGTGGAGAAAAAGCTAAAGCGCTTTTAGGGATTATACTTTAATTTAATAAAAGCCTTTGAATCATTGGCTCGATGATTCTAAGGCTTTTATATATTTTTAGATAAATCATATTGTAGCAAAAAATATTAAAAGTGGTAAAGTATTCACAGTTAAATCACTTTTATCATACGATAATTCTAATAAAACATTTAATTATTAATATTAACAGTTCTTTTAATAATGCATAAAAGAAAGTGACTTGGAATAATATAAGAACAGAGAATTAGAGAAAGTGAAAAAATTTTGTATATTGTATGGTGATAAAAGTGACAAGTATAGGTTATAAATCATTAGCTCTCAAAATTTTATTAGTAATAATTTCTATACTATATATTTCGTTTTTATATATAGATTTTTTTAATGTAAGGACTTTTATATCATCAGACGTTATTAAATTTATAGCTATAATACTATGTTTTTTTATAACGCTTCTAACAGGAGAAGATTCTCTTAATCCAAGAGACTTATTTTTACTTAAGGCTGGATTTTTTATTACTATTCTTGCAGACTTATGTCTTATTATTATTGATGATTTTATTTTAGGAGTATCTCTTTTTTGTATGGTTCAAATATTTTATTCTATTAGATATAAAGTTGATGAATTTCATCCAATACTAGTAAGATTCATGATTGTATTCTTAGTTGTCATGGTTATTTATTTGATAGTTAACTTTTTTGTTATAAAAATTGATGTTTTATTTGCAGTAGCTTTGTTTTATTCTATATGTCTGATAGATAGTGTTGTAAGAGGAATAAAAGCTTGTAAGAATAACTTATATCCATATCCAAATAAGTATATGATAGCCTATGGCATGATATTGTTTCTTTTATGTGATATAAATGTAGGTTTATTTAATATAAATAGATTCATAAATGTTTCAGGGGACTTTGGTAAATTATTACACAATACTTCATTTCTACTAATATGGATTTTTTATATACCTTCTCAAGTTTTACTTTCTTTAAGTGGATACGATTTTAACAAAAAAAGAAATTTAAAGATTTAATAAGTTCATATTATAGAAAAACATCAAAATAGTTAAAAGCTCAAATGTTTTTACTAGTATTAACTAGCTGTAGAAAATATATTGAGCTTTTTTTGTTGTGTATATACTTAAAATATAAAAAGATAACAGCTTAAATACTAAAATAAATGGTATAATGTGGATAAATATTATTTACATTACAAATTCAAGCCAGTAAATAATAATGATCATAATTATAAATTCAAAAACAATTCTTAAAGGGGAGTGTAAATTATGAATTTATTTGATTTAACTGGAAAGATAGCTATTGTTACAGGAGCTTCATCTGGATTAGGAGTACAATTTGCAAAAGCATTAGCTAGACAGGGAGCTGATGTTGCAATTGTAGCAAGAAGACTAGAAAAACTAGAATCTCTTTCTAAAGAAATTACTTCAATGGGTAGAAAGTGTTTAGCTGTAAAATGTGATGTAACTAACGAACAAGATATAATTAATGCAGTTAAAAAAATAGTAAATGAGTATGGAACTATAGATATCCTTGTTAATAATGCAGGTATTTCAGTAGTTGAAAAAGTTGAAGAACACTCTCTTGAACTATGGAATAAAGTTATTCAAACAAATCTTACTGGTGTATTTCTTTTTGCACGAGAAGTTGGAAAGACAATGATTAAGAATAAATATGGTAAGGTTATTAACACAGCATCTATAAATGGTCATGTAGGAAGTTTAGGCGGAACTAATACTGCGTATTGTGCGTCTAAAGGTGCAGTAGTTAACTTTACTAGAGCATTATCAGCAGAATGGGCACCGTATAATATAACAGTAAATGCTATAGGACCTGGATGTTTTGAATCTGAAATGACAGCTGAATTAATAGGCAATGAATTTTTTGAGCAACTTGTTAAATCTAGATGTCCAATGGGAAGAATGGGTAGACAAGGTGAACTTGATGGAGCACTTATATATCTTGCTTCTGACGCATCAAGCTATACTACTGGACAAACAATATTTGTAGATGGTGGTTGGACATCAGTGTAAATCAGTGTAAATCCAAATATTTAATATTTTAAGTTGTTAATACAATACATAAATCATGATAAAAAATATTATTAACATATATTTATAAAATAAAGGGCTATAAACAACATATAGCCCTTTATTTTTATTATTGAACAACTGCTAATGCATAATTAATATCTTCAAATGCAGAATAATAGTCAGTTCTTTCTTTGAAGTATCTATCTTGTATATCTTCAGGAGTTAGATGTTCGTAAATAAGAAGTCCTATTTTTTCTAATTCAGATTCAAGTTCTGAATATTCAAATCCTGTTTTCATAGGCTCTCCACTACTACGAGCAAGTTCTACCATATTACGAACACGATTAGTTGTATTAAGAGGATTGAATATGTTAGTATTAGGATAATCAAAGACTATGGAGCTGCCTTTAGGGGATATATTAACAATAGTTTTAAGTACGTTCAATATTTCATCTTTAGTTAAATAGTAAGTTACTCCAAGCCAACTAAAAAAACTTCGTTTGTGTTGACTATAAGATGATTTAAGAAGAGCTTTTTCAAAACTATCTTTTGAAAAGTCAACAGGTATAAAGTTAAGATTAGGGCTAATGTTCCAACCTAAGTTTTTTATTCGTTCAAGTTTAAGAGCCTGAGTAGAAGGATGATCGATCTCAAAAACTTTTATATGATTTAATAATTCGGGTTTTCTAAATGCAAAAGTATCTAAGCCAGAACCAAGGATAACATATTGCTCTACTCCTAACCTGATAGCATTTTCCAACATATCCTCAGTATATTTACTTCTAGCTAAGGTAGTAGGTGCAATCTGTGACTGTATTACCCATTTTAATGCTGATTCCTGGTCAGGATATAAGTGAGCCTGTTCTGGATTGAAAAAATTAATACCATTAGCCATATGTTTTGAGATACCACAGAATTCTTCTTCTGTAAGCATATGATGTGCAAGAAAATCATCAAATATTTTTGGACTGTCATACATTGAATGATATGCACGAGAAAATGCACACATTATTGCAGTTGTACTTGCTTTATTATTATCCATTTAAAATCCTCCTTTAAAATTAAATAAAAAGTTATTGACATTTGACATAAAATATGATATAATATATGTCTAAATACCGTTCGATAATTATATCACTATAGCAGATTAATTTCAATATAATTTTAATGTGATATATATGGAAATAAGTGCAAAAATTTGAATAATGAAATTTTCTTATTACAATAAATTTAAAATATCATTTCAGATGGCTTATAATAGTTATCTGAAATTTTTTATTTATACGGGAGATGATTAAATTGAGGATATGGCATCTTAATTTTGAACTTGAAAAATATGATATGATGAAAGTAACAAAAGAAGAAGATTGTTTAATACTTCTTGAATTTGATGGCACAAAGAAGAAAGATACTTGGGAACTGTTATCTGTAACTAGAATGGAAGAAGAAGAGTTTTTAAGTGATGCTCCAGGATTTATTCACCCTGCAATACCTATATTTAATTATAAGGCTCTAAATATATTAAAAGACTTAATAGATGATAGTATAGAAGCACTTGAATTAAGGTGTGAAGAAGGTGAGTTTCACGCTATAAATGTAATAAAAGTTTTAAACTGTATAGACTATGAAAAATCAGAATACAAGACATTTGAAGATAGTAAGAAGATAATGAGATTTGAAAAATATGTATTTAAAGAAGAATGTGTTAAGGGGAATAACATATTCAAAATAGTTGATGAACCAAAGAGCAAGGTATTCGTTTCTGATAAATTTAGAGAAAAAGTTCTAGAAAGTGGATTAACAGGGTTTAAATTTGATTTAGTATGGGATTCTGAAGAAGAATAATTATCTTGACGAATATCTTTATAGGTATTCGTCTTTTTTATAAGAAGTGTTATTAGTTATAATTAGGCAATCATATTTGAATTTATAATAAAAAATATAAAAAATATATTAGATAATATTATTATCAAAAATCCAATTAAAGCTGATAAAATGGTATATAAAAGAGTATCTATATGAATTAATAATAGTTTTATAAGACGAAGGAGAATATTCTATGAATGATGATCAGCTATGTGATGAGTTTGTTTTAGAATTACAAGAAAAAATTCCAGAGATCTCTGATTTTAATGACATAGGAAGATTAAGGACGTGTCATAAAGAGGTAGTACCAATATTATTAAAATACCTTGATAAGTTTGAGGGAAGTAACTATAAAGAAGGTATAGTAAGAGCATTAGGAGTGAAAGGATTTACAGAAGCAACTGAAACATTAATTAAAGAATTTAGTTCTAGTAATGATAGATATTATAAATGGGCAATTGGAGATTCTTTATTCATGATTCAAGATAAAAGATTTGAAGACGAGTATATAGAAATCGTTAAAAATAAAAAACATGGAAGTGCAAGACAAATGGTTGTAATTGGCATAGGCAGAATAAAAAGTGAAAAAGCTATACCTATACTAATAGATCTATTAGATGATGAAGAAGTAAATGGACATGTTATAATAGCTTTAGGATACTATAAAGATCCTAAACTAATTAAATATATTGAACCTTTTATAGATCATAAGGAAGCTTGGAAAAGAAATGAAGCAAAAAAAGCTTTGAAAAAGATGGGATACTTTAAACAACAGGAAGACGAAAGTAATTAATAATAAAAAATAGCACTAACTACAGAGGACTTTTTTATTATTAATCATAAGACTTGTCCTTGAAATAAACTCCGAATAATAATATAATTAAGTAACAAGTGAATACTGTTCTCGTTTTGGGTACCATGTAAGGGTTTAATAGGGAAAGTGGTGAGATGCCACTACAGCCCCCGCTACTGTATACGGAGACAAATCTTTAATAACCACTGGTGTACATTTTACACTGGGAAGGAAAGAGGAGGATGACACGTGAGTCAGGAGACCTGCCTAAAATGTGCGCTACACTTCGGAGGGAAGTAAATGGCTTAAGAGATGTAATATTTGTACAGTTATATTTAATCTAGTACATAAGTTAAAGGCAATTTTTTGAAACTACTAGGTTAAGATTATGAATATACTTATATAAATATAAACATAAAAAGACTCTTGCCGTTTGGCAAGAGTCTTTTCTGTTTTAAAGCATTTACTAGGAGGTGTTACTTTGGGAAAAAGAATAAACAAAATTTTATATAGTTTACTCGTATTAATCTTTATACCCAAATTTGCTTATGCTATGCATATAGCAGAAGGTTTTTTACCACCTGCATGGAGTTTATCATACTTCTTACTGTGTTTACCTTTTACATATCTAGGTATTAAAGATATTAGAAAAAAGGCTAACATAACTAAAGATATGAAACTTTTTATATCACTTGCAGGAGCATATTGTTTTATTCTTTCAGCATTAAAACTTCCCTCATTTACAGGTAGTAGCTCACATCCAACAGGTATAGGTTTTGGAGCTATAACACTAGGTCCTTTTGTAATGACAATCATAGGTCTTATCGTACTTTTATTTCAAGCTTTGTTTTTAGCACATGGTGGCTTGACTACATTAGGGGCAAATACATTTTCAATGGCAGTAGTAGGTCCTATTGTTTCATATTTGGTTTACAAGTGTTTTAAGAACAAGAAACTAGGAATATTCTTTGCTTCAGCACTTGGAAATCTTATAACTTACATGGTAACAGCTACGCAACTTGCTATTGCGATGCCTTCTAAAACAGGAGGTATATTAGGTGCATGGACTAAATTCATGTCAATATTTGCAGTAACTCAAATACCACTTGCAATAGCAGAAGGAATACTTACAGTCTTAATGTTTAATGTTATTGAAAAATATTCTAAGACTGAATTAGATGCTCTTAGGGGTGAGGTATTCTATGGAAAATAAGAGAACAAATATATTATTAATATTAGCTTTAGTTTTGGTAGTTGGAAGTTCACTTGTAATAGGTTCGAGAACAGGAGATTTAGAAGGTGCAGATGCTTTAGCAGAAGAACATATATTAGAATCAAACAAAGACTTTGAGCCTTGGTTTGAGCATATATGGGAACCACCTTCTGGAGAAATAGAAAGTGCATTATTTGCACTACAAGCTGCTATAGGTGGAATGGTGATAGGCTATTATATAGGTGTAAAGAAGAATGCTAAGAACGATAATAAATCTTTCGAAAGTCAATAAGCTATCAAAGGTACATCCTATAGAAAAGATTATATTATTTTTATTTCCAATTGTAATACTGGCATTTGTGAGGGATCTCACAATGCCAGTATTACTTAATATAGCTGTAATGATTGTTCTCAATATGATAATTGAAAGTCCAAAACATATATTAATAAAGTTTGTAAAAGGAATATTTATATTTTCTTTACTTACTTCCATAACTGTTGTATTTGACTATGGCATAAAGCACACAGTTATTTTAATATTAAAAAGCTTATCAGGAGTGTTATGTATATTTTCATTTGTGATAACGACTCCGATGGAAGATGTCTTTTACTTAACTTCAAATATAAAAGGGGTTAGAGAGATAAATGATATAGCTAAAAATATGATAAGATTTTTAATTTTAGTAGAAGACGAATATT
The DNA here is from genome assembly GCF_001190785.1 of Gottschalkia purinilytica. NCBI lineage: Bacteria > Bacillati > Bacillota > Tissierellia > Tissierellales > Gottschalkiaceae > Gottschalkia > Gottschalkia purinilytica. Next base: position 23,544 of record NZ_LGSS01000018.1, read on the forward strand.
TTATAATAACTAAAGCTATGGAATCTAGATTAGGGCTTAATTCTGTTGGTTATAAGATAAAAAATATTGGTAAGATATTAGGAATACTTTTTATAAATATACTAAACAGATGGAAAGAAATAAAAGATTCTATAGATAGTAGAGGATATAGCGGAAAAACTGTATATATGGAAAGAGATTATAAATTTTCAGGTAAAAGATTTCTTGGTATATGCTTATACAATATAATATTAGTAACATCTATATTTTACGCCAATTTTTAATATACGTTAAATATTCTGGAGTGAGATATATACTTATAAATAACTTGTTATCATTTAATCATTTAATGATTATTTTTAATCTAAAAATTATATTATAAAGCTAATAGATAACTAAAATATTTATACGTGAAAAAATTAAAATACGAATAATAATGTATTCATGATGATGCAATGATGAGTAGATAAAAATAAAAACTAACTTACGAAAGGAGAATATACATGAAAGGATTAATAGTAATAGGACACGGAAGTAGAGCAGGAGATGCAGGAGAAATATTTTTTAAGGTGGTAGAAGGATTAAAAAATAAGTTAGAAGGATCAAAAGTAGAAGGTTGTTTTATGGAATTATCAAAGCCATATATACCAGAAACTATAGAGAGAATGTATGAAGAAGGAGTAAAAGACTTCACTATATTACCTTACTTCTTATTCCCAGGTATTCATATAAAAGAAGATATACCTGAAATATTAAAAAAAGCTAAAGAAAAGCACGAAGACATTAAAATTTCAGTAGCAGATCCTATAGGATATCATGAGGGTTTAATAGATATATTAAAAGAAAGAGCAGAAGGTGAAGCAAAGTGTATATAAAAGATCCTATGTCAATAGAGAATAAAAGCTTCGATATTATAAATGATGGAATGAATGAACATAACTTTACAGAACAGGAACTTAAAGTTGTTCAGAGAACAATTCATACTACAGGAGATTTTGACTATCAAAATATAGTTATGTTTAAAAACAATCCTATAGAAGTAGGGATAGAAGCTATAAAGTCAGGATGTAGAATTGTTACTGATACGAAGATGGCTTTCTCAGGTATTAATAAAGGGGCTTTGAGTAAGGCTAACTGTACTATGGATAATTATATAGCTAGAGAAGAAGTATTTAAAATGGCTAAGGAAAAAGAGATTACACGTTCAATGGCTGCAATGGATTTTGCATTACAAGAAGGAGTAGATATATTTGTTATAGGGAATGCTCCAACAGCATTGTTCAGAATAGGTGAGCTTATAAATGAAGGAAAAGTTTCACCGAAACTTATAATAGGTGTACCTGTAGGCTTTGTAGGGGCAAGTGAGTCGAAGGAATATATAAGAGAATTTAATATACCTACTATTACAACTAAAGGAACTAAAGGAGGAAGTAATGTTGCAGCAGCTATAGTTAATGCACTTTTATACATGGCGGTGGGAAGATAAATGAAAAAATTAGACATGTATGTTATTAAAGAAGGAAAGAAATTAAGGTGTGGATATACTACCGGAAGTTGCGCTACTGGCGCTGCTAAGGCTGCAACAATAGGTCTCTTAACTGGAGAGATTCCTAGATATATTGAGATAGATACTCCAGCAGGAATAACTTTAAAATTAGAAGTTGAAAAGCCTAATATAGGACAAGACTTTGCGGAATGTTGTATAGTAAAAGATGCTGGAGATGATCCAGATAGTACAGATGGCATAGAAGTGTTCGCGAAGGTAAGTAGAAGAAATGATAGAGATATAGTTATTAGTGGTGGCATAGGAATAGGAAGGATAACTAGAGATGGATTCTGGGGAAAAGCAGGAGAAAGTGCTATAAATCCTGTTCCTAGAAAAATGATAGCAAAAGAAGTCTCTCAAGTAACAGAACAAGGATTAGATATTTTAATATATTCACCTATGGGTGTTGAGATTGGTAAAAAGACATTTAATTCTAATATAGGTATAGAGGATGGAATATCTATAATAGGTACGAAAGGCATAGTTGAACCTATGTCAGAAGATGCACTTAAAAAGAGTATATACCTTGAAATAGATAATATATATGACAGTGGAAAAAGAAGTATAGGGTTATATCCTGGAAATTATGGAGAAAAAATAGCTGAACAGCTAAGTATAAAAGATGATGGTGTTAAAATATCTAATTTTATAGGAGATTCACTTTTGTACTGCTATAATAAGGGCTTTGAGAAAATTACTCTTGTAGGACATATAGGGAAGTTTTGTAAGCTTTCTATAGGTGTGTTTAATACTCACAGTAAAACATGTGATGTTAGAATAGAATCATTTATATATTATCTTGCTATGAATAATGCACCAAGGGAGCTTATTTTAAAGTTAAATGAATGTCTAACATCAGAAGAGGCTCTTAAAATAATAATAGAAAATGGATATGAAAAAGTTATAGGTGATATGACAAAAGGGTGTATTGATAGGATTAAGAGATATCTGAAAGATGAAGAGTTTGACATAGATGTAGTGATGTACTCTATGGACTATGGGGTGTTATTAAGTAACAGGAGGATGCTATGATTTATTTAGTAGGAATGGGACCAGGTGATATAAAGAGTCTTACATTAGAGGCAGTTGACATTCTAAAAGGTGCAACCAAGATAGTGTCATTTGGAAGAATATCAAATACTGCTAAAGAATTTAATAGTAATGTTATAAGTATAAAAAGAGTAGATGAGATAAATGAATTTACAAAAAAAGATGAGAATTTAGTCATATTAGCATCTGGTGACCCATGCTTCTTTGGAATATTAGATTATCTAAAACGAAAGGAAATAAATATAGACAAAGTCATACCAGGAATATCATCACTTCAATATATGATGGCGAAAGTAAAAAAAAGTTGGCAAGACTGTACGTTTGTAAGTCTTCATGGAAGAGACGAAGGTATAGAAAAGATTTTAAAAAGTGAGAAGTCATTTATACTTACAGATAGTAGGAATACTCCAAATAGCATTTCTAAGATGTTAAAGGAAAAAGGCTTAAAAGGAAAGTTATATGTAGGATTTAACTTATCTTATGAGAATGAAAAAATAGTTATGGTGAATATAGGAGAGGAAGTAGGAGAAGATACTTCTTTAGCAGTGGTGGTGGTAGAAAATGAAATGGATTAAAGACGAAGAATTTATAAGAGGAAATATACCTATGACTAAGTTTGAAGTAAGGCTTATTACAATAGGTCTTCTTGAAATAGAAGAAGGAGATACTTTTTTAGATATAGGGGCTGGGACAGGCTCTATATCTATAGAAGCAGGACTTCAAGGGGCAAATGTTTATGCTATAGAGAAGGAAGAGGAAGGTATTGACCTTATAAATAAAAATGCTGAGAAATTTGGGACAAGTGTTAATGTCATAAATGACATAGCACCATCGGGAATTGATAAAGTCCCTTATTTCAATAAATGTTTTATAGGTGGAAGTGGAAAAAAATTAAAAGATATTGTTGATGAAGTTACATTAAGAATATCAGAAGGTGGAATAGTAGCTGGAAACTTCATAACATTATCTAATTTATACAGATTTCAAACTCTTTTAAAAGAAAAAGGATATCAAGATATTGAAACCAGACTTATACAGGCTTCAATGGTTGATAAAAGAACTGGACTTTTAAAATCTCAAAATCCTATATTTATAGTTAGGGGGAGAAAATCTTGAGAAAATTTTATGGTGTAGGAATAGGACCTGGAGATAAAGAGCTTATAACTTTAAAAGGATATAATGCTATAAGAAGTAGTGACTATGTACTTATGCCTAAAAGTAAGGGAAAGAGTACGGCAGGGTCAATAGTATCAGAATATATAGAAGACAAAACTATTATAGAACTTGAATTTCCTATGGGAGAAGATAATAAACAAAGATATAAGAAAGTTGCAAGTCAGATAGATGATATTCTAGGAGAAGAACAACAAGCTGTATTTCTAACATTAGGAGATCCTATGACATATAGTACATACATGTACTTAATGTTGGAACTTAAAAACTATGATATGGATATAGAAACTATCCCAGGTATAACATCATTTGGGGCTAGTGCAAGTAGACTTAACACTCCACTCACCTTAAAGGATGAAAGCTTTTATTTATGTGATGGAGAAGTAGATGAAGAAATATTAAAAAAAGTAGATAGCATATGTATATTAAAGGCTAATAAGCATAAAGAAGATATTATTTCAAAATTAGAAAAAGAAGGATTCAGTTATACATATGTAAAGAGATGTACTCAAGAAGAAGAAAAAATATTATATGATAAAGAAGAAATCCTAAAAGAGAATGACTATATGTCGCTTATAATAGGGAGGAGAAAATAGATGTTTTACTTTGTAGGGGCTGGACCTGGAGATGTAGACTTGATAACTATAAAGGGAAGAAAATTACTAGAAGAAGCAGATGTAGTTATATATGCTGGTTCTCTTGTTTGGAATGAACATCTTAAGTTTTGCAAAAAAGATTGCGAAATACACAATAGTGCCTTAATGACCCTTGAAGAAGTAATAGATGTTGCTATGAAAGCTATATCTAAAGGGAAAAAAGTTGTAAGACTTCATACAGGAGATCCTACTATATACGGAGCTATAAGAGAACAAATGGAATACCTTGATAGGCATAATATAAGCTATGAAGTTGTACCAGGGGTAAGCTCTTTTACTGCAAGTTGTAGTGCATTAAAAAGAGAGTTTACACTTCCAAATGTAAGTCAAACTGTAATAGTAACTAGAATGGAAGGAAGAACTCCAGTTCCAGAAGATGAAGACTTAGAGAGACTAGCTTCCCATAAATGTTCAATGGCTATATTTTTATCAGTCCAAGATATAGATAAAGTTGTAGAAAAGTTAGAAAAAGGTTATGGAAGTAGTGATATTCCAGTAGCAGTAGTATATAAAGCTACATGGCCAGAACAAAAAATAGTAAGAGGAACTCTTAAAGACATCAGTGAAAAGGTAAAGAAAGAAGGAATAAAAAACTTTTCACAGATTTTAGTTGGAAACTTTATAGAAGGAGAATATGAACGTTCGTTACTTTATCATCCTGAGTTTACACATGGGTTTAGAGAGGGAAAATAATGAAACTAGCTTGTATAAGTTTTACTTCAAGTGGTCAAAAGATCTCTTATAAGCTTCAAAAGAATTTAAAGCATGATGTTATAGAAATTAACAAAGAAACATTTGATGATAAAATAAAAAATCATATTAAAGAGATATTTAACTCTTATGAAGGTATTATATTTGTATCTTCTACTGGAATAGCAGTTAGAATGATAGCTCCTTATGTAAAAGATAAGACAAGAGATCCAGCTGTAGTAGTAGTAGATGATGTTGGAAAATATTCAATAAGTCTTTTATCAGGACATATAGGGGGAGCAAATGAACTAGCAGTAGAAGTTAGTAATGTATTGAAAGCACTACCTATAGTTACTACTGCGTCAGATGGTAGAGGAATAGATGCAGTTGATGTATTTGCTAAAAGATATGGTCTTAAAATAGAAGATATGGAACAGGCTAAAATTTTAACTTCCATGATGGTAGAAGGAAAGAATATAAAGTTATTATCAGAAGTTAATGTTAATTTGAACTATCCTAATATAGTAGAAGATAATGAAGATGGACTTATAATGATTAGTTCAAATGAAAAAATAAAGTACAATAAACCAATATGTATTCTAAGGCCTAAGAATCTTTACTTAGGTATAGGTTGCAGAAAAGGAAAAAGTAAAGAAGAAATACTTAAAGCTGTACATAAAGTATTTCATGAAAATAACTTAAGCCTTAACTCTATAAAATCAATAGGGACTATAGATATAAAGAAAGATGAAAAAGGTATTATAGAAGCTTCAAGAGAGTTAAAGTGTGACATGAAGATATTTTCTAAAGAAGATATAGAAAAGGTACAGTCTAAATTTACTGAAAGTAACTTTGTATTATCAAATGTTGGTGTGACTTCAGTATGTGAACCTTGTGCATATCTTTTAGGTGGAGAAATTATAGTTAAAAAAACAGCTCTAAATGGAGTAACTGTTGCAGTTTCAAGGAGGAGTGAAAATGGCTAAACTGTATGTTATAGGGATAGGCCCTGGTGGAAAAGAACATATGACATTAAAAGCTATAGATACTATAAAAAAATGTGATGCTATAGTAGGATATACTTATTATATAGAGCTTATAAAGGATTTTATAGAAAACAAAGAAATCATAAAGACAGGTATGAAAGGTGAAATACAAAGATGTAATATGGCTATAGAAAAGGTTAAGGAAGGACTTAACACTTGTATAATAAGTACAGGTGATGCTGGACTTTACGGTATGGCAGGTCCTATACTTGAATTAGCTGAAGATATAGAAGTTGAAGTAGTACCTGGGATTACAGCAGCGTTTAGTGCAGCTTCAGAACTTGGAGCTCCTATTATGCATGACTTTTGTACAATAAGTTTAAGTGATCTTTTAACTCCTTGGGAAGTTATAGAAAAAAGAATAGAAACAGCGGCTCAAGGGGATTTTGTAATATCAATATATAACCCAAAAAGTAAAGGCAGAGTAAAACATATAGAAAAAGCTGTTGAAATCATATCAAAGTATAAAAGCAAAGATACACCTGTAGGAATAGTTAAGCATTCTGGGCGGAAAGGAAATGAAAGAGTAATTACTACACTAGAAAATATTGATTTTGACATTATAGATATGATGACTGTAGTAATAATAGGTAATAGCCAAAGTAGTATTAAAGATGGATGTATAGTTACTCCTAGAGGTTATAAAATTTGATTTGGATAATAGGTGGGACAAAAGAGACATCATATCTAATAAATAAGATGGAAGAAAAAGTAAAATATGTGGTTACAGTTGCAACATATGCAGGAAAAGAAATGTTAAATAATGACAATGTAATAGTATCAAGACTTAATTATGAAGATATGATAAAATTTATAAAAGAAAGAAATATAGATATCATAATAGATATGTCTCACCCTTATGCAATAGAAGCTACTTCAAATGCGAGATCAGCTTCTAAAGAATGTAATATAAAGTATATTAGATATGTTAGAGAAAAAACTTATATAGATGGAGTGACATACTTTAATAATATACAAGAATGTTGTGAATTTCTAAAAAGTGTAGATGGATGTGTATTTTTTACTACGGGAATAAAAAATATAAAAGATTTTGAAAAAGTTAGAGGTAAAAATAGATTTATATATCGTGTATTACCATCTAAATTTAGTATAGAAGAATGTATAATAAATAATATTAATATGAAAGATATAGTAGCATGTGTAGGACCTTTTTCAGAAGAATTTAATATGTCTATGTTTAAAGAATTTAATTCAGATTATGTTGTTATGAAGGATAGTGGAGATATAGGTGGAACTCATAGTAAAATATCTGCTTGCTTAAAAGCTCAAATAAAACCAATTATAATAGGCAGGGAAGATGAAAATGGAGTACATGATATTGAGGAGTTAGTGGAGATGATAAAATGATACAATTAATAGGAGTTCGTCATAATGTTGAACTAAATATAAGGGAGAAACTATCTATAATAAGTAAAAGGCTAGAAAGATCACTTGATAGTTTAAGAGAAGTTTGTGACGAAGTAGTCATATTAAGTACTTGTAATAGAACGGAAATTTATTTTAACTCTCCATATGAAGATGATCGTATTATAGATGAAATATTTGCAAAACTAGGATGGGATAAGAACCTAGTAGAACATACTTTTTATCTAAAAGAAAATAAGGCTATAGAGCATTTAATGAATGTAGTGTGTGGATTTGATTCAATAATATTCGGAGAAGAACAGATCTTAGGTCAAGTTAAAAATGCTTATGATATTTCATTAAAATCTAGAACTATAAGGAGTGAACTTTCAAGGTTATTTCAAATAGCTATATCTTGTGGAAAAAAATTTAGATTTAAGTCTCAACTTTATAAAGTGCCAGTATCATCTTCATCTATAGTTGTGAATGAAGGTAGAAAAAGAGGAATAAAAAATTTTATGATATTAGGGTTTGGTGAGGTTGGAAGTCTTACTTCTAAATATATCCTTTCAGGGGACTATGAGAAATTATATATAGTAGTTAGAGATAAAGATAATGTAGATATAAAAAATGAAAAGGTAAAAATAATTAATTTTAAAGATAGAGCAGATTATTATAAATACGTAGATTGTATAATATCTTGTACATCTGCACCTCATACTGTTATAGCTAAAGAAGATTTACCAAATAAAGAAATGCTTATATTTGACCTTGCTGTACCTAGAGATGTAGATGAAGATGTATATGATCTTAGCAATGTAGAAGTGTATGATATAGATAAGATAGGTCATATAAATGATGAAAATCACTCTAAAAGAAAAGTAGTAATGAATAAGAACAGATATATTATAGATGAGCATATAAACGAATTTTTAAATTGGCAGACTATAAGACAAATAACTCCTTATATAGTAAAGATAAAGGATAAAGGAGAAGATATATACAAAAGTAGATATACTACTTTTAAGAACAAGAAAGAGACTAAAGATAATGAGAAACTAGTAGAGATAATGCTTAAAAGTACATCAAATGCCTATATAAATAAGGCCATAGAAGTGTTGAAAGAAGAATATTTAGAGGGCAGGGGAGAAGAATGCCTAAGAATAATAGAGAAGATATTTTATTAGGTTATGCTTTTATATCTCTTATATCAAATAAGACCAAGGTACTTATAGTTGGTGGAGGAAAAAGTGGATTTATAAAAGCAAAATCTTTTTTAGATAGAGGATGTAATGTATCTGTACTTTCGAAGAAGTTTGATAATAAATTTGAGGAGGTAAAAAATAAAGAAAACATAGACCTCATTAAATCAAGCTATGAGAGAGAATATATACTAGATAAACATATCATAATAATTGCTACTGATGATATGAAACTAAATGAGAGAATAAAAAAGGACTGTGATAGTCTTTATAAGATATATTTAACTACATCAGATTTCAAAGATGGACTATTTGTAACACCTACTCAAAGATGTACTGAGAAAACTATGTTCTCAATTCATACAAAGTCAGGTAGTCCTAAAACATCTGTATTCTTAGCAGAAAAAATGAAAGAAAACTTAAGCAAATATGATGACTTTATAGAATTTGTATGTGATACTAGGAATAAAATAGATAATAGAAATCTCAAGTATGAAATAATGAACTTCATAAATACAGATGATTTCTATTTTTTTTATAGTAAAGGAAAACACAAATTAATACTTGAAATGTTCTATCCATCTGAATGAAATTGTACTTTATTAAGTATAAATAAAGATTTATGGAGGTAATAGTATTGAATCTTAAGATAGCAACTCGTAGGAGTAAATTGGCACAGGCTCAAGCAGATACAGTTATTAACATGTTAAAAGAAAAATGTAATATAGAATGCGAAAAATTACTTATACAGACACTTGGAGATAAAAGATTAGATGTCACTATAGATAAAATAGGTGGAAAAGGTGTGTTTGTAAAGGATATAGAAAATGCGATACAGTTAGGAAATGCTCACGGAGCGGTGCATAGCATGAAAGATGTTCCATTTGAAATGCCTAGTGGATTTGAAATAGTAGCTATTCCAGAAAGAGAGGATGCAAGAGATGTGTTTGTATCGTTAAATGGAGTTAGCTTTTATGATTTACCTAAAGGAGCTAAAGTTGGGACAAGTAGCTTAAGAAGAAAAAGCCAAATAAATATTTTAAGACCAGATATAGAAGTAGTTCCTATAAGGGGAAATATACAAACTAGAATAAGTAAAATAGATACAGAAGGTTTAGATGGAGTATTATTAGCATCTGCTGGTCTTAAAAGATTAGGAATGGAAGATATGATAACAAACTATTTTACACCAGATGAATTTGTCCCAGCAGTAGGACAAGGGGCTTTGGGTTTTGAAACTTTAGTGGATAGCATTTATAAGGATACTTTCAAAAAAATAGACTGTGAAAATACTAGAATATGTATAGAAGCAGAAAGAAGTTTTATGAGGACACTTAACGGAGGATGTCATATACCAATAGGAGCATATGCAGAACTAGATGGAAATTATATAAATATAATAGGTGTATTTGAACGAAATGGAAAACTTATTAAAAAAGATATAAGTGGTAAAAAAGAAGATCACATAAAGCTAGGAGAATACTTAGCAAATAAGATATTAAATGACTAGGAGGTCTATATGGGAAAAGTTTATCTTATAGGTGCTGGACCTGGAGATGAAGAATTAATTACTTTGAAAGCAATTAGGATATTAAAAAAGTGTGACGTTATTTTATATGATAGATTAGCAAATGATAGTATACTAAGGCATGTAAATAAGGACTGTGAAATATACTACTGTGGAAAAAGACCAGGAAGTCACTATAAAACTCAAGAAGAAATAAATGATATGTTAGTATCATTTGCCAAGAAAGGATATACAGTAGGTAGGATAAAAGGGGGAGACCCATATGTATTTGGACGTGGTGGAGAAGAGGCATTAAGACTACATGAGGAAGGTATAGAATTTGAAGTTATACCAGGAATTACTTCTCCAATATCAGTTTTAAACTATGGAGGAATACCTACTACACATAGGAAAATAGCTCAAAGTTTTCATGTATATACAGGGAAAAGTGCAGAAAAATTAAATATGAATTGGGAATCAGCTGCGAAAACAGAGGGTACTCTTATTTTTCTTATGGGGCTTGAAAATTTACCAAGTATAGTTAAAAATCTTATGAAATACGGTAAAGATAAGAATACTCCATGTGGAGTTATAATGAGAGGGACTACTTCAAAGCAAAGGAAAGTTATAGGAAACTTAGAAAATATTTATGAAAAAGTCAAAGAAAATAAGTTAGAATCACCATGTATAATAGTAATAGGTGAAGTAGTAGACTTTCATGAAAAGTTAGCTTGGTATGAGAATAAACCACTGTTTGGAATGAATGTATGTGTTACTCGTTCTAAAGAGCAAGCAGGAGAGCTAAGAGAAAAGCTAACAGACTTGGGAGCAGAAGTTACAGAAATAAATACACTTAAAGTAGTTAATACTTCTGAAAGTTTAGATAGATATAAATCAAAACTTAATGAGTATGACTATATAGTCTTAACTAGTGTTAATGGTGTTAATATTTTTTTCGATAGATTAAAAGATATTAATTGTGATGTAAGAAACATTAAAGGAAAGTTTGCAGCTATAGGACCAAAGACATTCGAAGCTATAAAAGAAAGGGGAATAATACCTGAGATTATATCAGAAAAGTTTGTAGCAGAGAGTTTATTTGAAGAGCTAAAAAAACATGTTAAAAAAGAAGATAAAATATTGTTACCTAGATCTAAAAATGCTAGACCATATCTTTATGAAGTTTTAACTGATGAAGGATGTATGGTAGATGAAGTAAACATATATGAGATAGTAGAAGGAACTATCCATGATAAAGAGATCATAAAAGATGTAGATATTATATTATTTACTAGTCCATCTACTGTTAAGAACCTTATAAGTATGATAGGAATAGAAGATATAAAAGACAAAAAAGTTATATCTATAGGTCCTATAACAAGAAAAGAGCTAGATAAATGGAATATAGATTCATATGTAAGTGATGAATATACAACTGAGGGACTAGTTAGAAAACTACTAGAGATAAAATAAAGACAAACTCTGATATATTTAAAGCACATTCTAGACGTTTAATTTATAAGTAGAGGAGAATAAGAATGTTTACAAGACATAGAAGACTAAGAACAACACAGGGTATAAGGGATTTAGTAAAAGAAACTGTATTAAATCCTAATGACTTTATATATCCGATATTTGTTGTTGAAGGAGAAAATATAAAAAGAGAAATAGAAGCACTTCCAGAAGTATATCACTATTCTTTAGATAATTTAGAAGGAGTTATAAAAGACGTAGTTGAGGCTAAGATAAAAGGAGTACTTTTGTTTGGAGTACCAGATGAAAAAGATGGCATAGCTTCATCAGCATTTGATGAAAATGGAATAGTTCAAAAAGCAATAAGAAAAATAAGAGAATTGGCTCCAGATTTGTTCATAATAACAGATGTATGCATGTGCCAATATACAGACCATGGACACTGTGGCGTCATAGAAAACGGAATAATTAACAATGATGAGACGTTAGAATATCTTCAAAAAATAGCATTATCACATGCTAAAGCAGGAGCAGATATGGTAGCACCATCTGATATGATGGATGGAAGAGTAATGGCTATAAGAGAAATACTAGATGAAAATGGATTTGAAAATGTATCAATATTAGCATATAGTGCTAAATATGCCTCTGCATTTTATGGTCCTTTTAGAGAAGCAGCAGGTTCGTCTCCACAGTTTGGAGATAGAAAGACTTATCAAATGGATCCAGGAAATATAAGACAAGCTATGAGAGAAATAGAAGATGACATAATAGAGGGTGCAGATATTATAATGGTGAAACCGGCATTATCATATCTTGATGTTATAAGATGGGCAAGAGATAAATTTGATCATCCTATAGTGGCTTATAATGTAAGTGGAGAATATTCTATGGTTAAAGCTGCTGGGAAAATGGGACTTATAGATGAAAAACAAATAGCACTTGAAATACTAACATCTATAAAAAGAGCAGGGGCAGACATCATCATAACTTACTTTGCTCTAGATGCTTGTAAATGGCTTAAAGATATGTAGTTATATTTATAATAGAATATAAAGATAATCAAAAATAAAATAACTACGCTAAAGATATTTTGGAGGTGAGTATTGATTGGACTAAAATCTTAATACTTTGTCCAATGAATAATAAGATGAAAAATATAGAGATATTTAATGAGTCAAAAAACTATATGCCAGGAGGAGTAAATAGTCCTGTTAGAGCGTATAAAGATGTAGATGTAACACCACCTGTTATTAAAAAAGGAGAAGGAGCATATCTTTACGATGAAGATGATAATAAATATTTAGACCTTGTTGGTGCATGGGGTCCTATGATACTTGGACATTGTGATAAAGATGTGGTAGATGCTATAAAATCTACAGCAGAAAATGCAATAGCATTTGGAGGAACAACAGAACTTGAACTAAAACTAGCAAAACACATATGTACTACAGTTGATAATATGGAAATGGTTAGAATGGTTAACTCAGGAACAGAAGCAACTATGAGTGCAGCTAGACTTGCAAGAGGATTTACAGGAAGAAATAAAATAGTTAAATTTGCTGGATGTTATCATGGACATTTTGATGGATTTCTTGTAAGTGCAGGTTCAGGTGTGCTTACGGAAGGAATACCAGGAAGCAAGGGAGTTCCAGAGGAAATTATTAAGAACACTATTGTAGCTCAGTTTAATGATATAGAAAATATAAGATATATATTTGAGAAATATGGAGAAGAAATAGCAGGAGTTATAATAGAACCTGTTTCAGGAAACATGGGTGTAGTTCCAAGTGAACCTGAATTTTTAAGAGAGTTAGATAATCTTTGTAAAAAGTATGGTGCGTTATTAATATTTGATGAAGTTATGACCGGATTTAGAGTAGCTTATAAGGGAGCACAAAGTATATATGGAATAAATCCTGATTTAATTACAATGGCTAAAATAATGGGAGGAGGACTTCCGTGCGGTGCTTATGGTGGAAGAAGAGACATAATGGAGTATCTTTCACCAGTAGGCCCTGTATATCAAGCAGGAACAATGTCTGGTAATCCTATAGTTATGTCGGCAGGATATGCTACTGTTAAAAAGTTATACGAGAATCCTTCGTATTATGACTATATAGAAAATCTTGCTATAAAACTTCAAAAAGGAGTAGAAGAAATAGCAAAAGAAAAGGGACTACCTATTGTAGTTAATAGATTTAAGTCAATGATGACTATATTCTTTAATGAAGAAGGAAAAGTTAAAAATTATGATGATGCTAAAAAATGTGATACAGACCTTTATGCTAAGTTCTTCAAACATATGATAAGTAATGGAATATACATGTCACCATCACAGTTTGAAGCTATGTTTTTATCAGTTAAACATACTGAAGGAGATATAGATAAGTTTTTAGATATTATGAGAAAGATGTAGTTAACACAAGCCTAATTTATATATAAATTATAAAGATAAGTAATTAAATATAACTATTAAGATTTAAATCAATATATTGAATGAGAACTAATAAGTTTAACATAGTTTCTTTTATCAAATAGTGAACCATATGGTTCACTATTTTTTATGAAGTTTTAGATGACAAAAATTTATTCAATATATAAACGTTGGGATTTAACTTGAAAAATTTAGTAATCAATTTGATACAAATTACAATTAATTATGAACCATAAAGCAGGTCATTTAGTATTAAAAATATTTCTATATTTACAAATTTATACATTAATGGCAATGTTAATAAAATTTAATATTTAAAATTATAAATTGACAATAAATGAAAGATATGTTAGATTCTTTATAACCTAAGTAATAATATGTTAAAAATTACTTTAATTTGTAAATTGGGTAAAGTATAGTTGATTAAATGTAAAATACATAAGTATTATATTATTAATCCCTATGAGATTTAACTCTATAGACGTCATGTACTTTATTTTACAGGTAGTTAGGGTTAGAGGTGACATTTTATATAACATTGATATGACTTTTTATTTTAAATATAAAGTTAATATAAGCAAAAGGGGGAAAAAACATGAGTAATGTTTTAAAGGAATTAAGAGAATCTATAAATTCAGGGGAAATGCCTACGTATATCTATGGATATCCTTCAAAAAGGACATATTCAACCATAGAAGAGAATTTTGATTTAGTAGACTTTTGGAGTAAGACAGAGGGGAAAACTAATCTTTATATACATATTCCATTCTGCAATTACAAATGTAGTTATTGTACATTACTTATGACCAGCGAGCAAAATGATATGTTGATTGACAATTATATTTCTGCTTTAATTAAACAAATAGAAATGTATTCTAACTTAGCATCTCATTTAGAGGTTACTTCTATTTATTTTGGAGGAGGAACTCCTACAATTCTCAGTGAAGAACAACTTCAATTAATATTTAAAGCAATATATGAGAAATTTCCTAAAATAGGAAGTGATATAGAAATATCTGTAGAAGGATCACCTGAAACAATGACTGTAGAGAAATTAGAAAGTTTGAAAAAGCTAGGTGTTAATAGAGTTAGTATGGGAATTCAGACACTAGATCCTGATGAACTTGAAAAGACAGGAAGAAGACATAGTTATCTTACTTCAATACGTGCTATGAATAATATTAAAAAGGTTGGATTTGAAAACTTTAATATTGATTTAATCTACGGTTTGGAAAATCAAACCAGAGATAAATGGGAGGATACTTTAAGAACTATATTAAGTTTTGAACCAGAAACTATATCGTTGTATCCAATTGTATTTAGACCTTTATCAGGAATTGACAAAAGAAAAGAAATTGGGGAATTTATTGAAAATCAAGAAAAGTATGATATATATGATTTTAATGTAGACTTGTTAGAAAGTGAAGGATACAGACAAGAAAGTTTAACAAGATTTACTAAGTTTAATAAAGATAGTTATGCTCAAGAAATATATGACTTTGAAGGAATACCTTTAATAGGGCTAGGTGCAGGTGCTAGAAGTTATATTAAAAACTTCCACTATAGTACTGATTATGCTGTAATGAATAATAACAAGATGAAAATTATACAAGATTTTATTGATACTAGTTGGAATCAGTTAGAAGGTAAGTTACATGGGATATTTTTAGAAGAGGAAGAAGAAATGAGAAGATATATCATATTAAATTTACTTGTTAACAAATTAAATAATACAAAGTTAAAAGAAAAATTTGACACGAGTTTAATGCAAGATTTTAATGAAGAAATTGAAGCACTTAAGGCAGAATGTTGCGTTACTATAGATGAAAAAGAAAATATTTTATTAAGTAGAAAAGGATTCAAATATAGTAGTATAATAGGAAGATTATTTTATTCAGATATAATGATGAGTCTCGAAGAAGCTTATGTTGCTAAATAGTTAGGTGATAAGGGGGATAAAAATGGAAAAAGTAAAAGAATGGTATGAAGATGAGACTTTTGGAGCGTTTTGGGAAAAAGGATATAGAGATAAAAGTGTATCTACAATGGGTGGCCCTAGTGTTGAGATTTATGAAATACTACCATTCCTACCTAAGGGAGCAAGAGTCTTAGACTTAGGATGTGGAGAAGGTAGAAATTCTATATACTTAGCTCAAAATGGTTGTAAAGTTACTTGTATTGATCACTCAGAGCATGCTGTAGAAAAAATCAAGCTTGCTAGTAAAGATTTGGGATTAGATGTTGATGCTCGTGTTGGAGATCTTTCAAAAATCGAAACTCTAGGAATAAGTGGGAAATATGACTTGATTATGGCTCATGGAGTTCTATACTATCTTACGAATGAACAGTGGAAGTCATTATTAAACGTACTTAAAGAAAGTACAGTAGACGGAGGATTTAATATATATACACTATTTATATTTAGTGATGAGTACCCAGCATTAGATGAGATAGTATCTGCTGGATATAAATTTTCATTTGAACCAGAGGAATTAAAAGAATTTTATCAAGACTGGAATATATTCCGTTATGATATGTATGTAAAATGGGACAAACATCCTAACATACCAGTACATGTTCACCCTATTGAAAAACTTATTGCTTGTAAAGGTAAAGACGTACCTAAATATAATTTAAAGTCTCTTTATGTTGAGGATTCAAGTTTAACAAGGGAAAGATTTGATGAGGTAGAAATAGGAATTAATGAAAAAGACTTAATTGAAGATATAGGTAAACCAATATTAATAGATGAGATAGATTTTAAAGGCAATATGGTAGGATGTAATGATTATATAGAGTCTAAATATGTTCTAAGAGATTTATTTTATGGAAATTATGGATTTCAATTTATTAATGATGAACTAAGAGGAAAGTATATTTATAATACTGAACCAAGTAGATTAGTTAAAGAAGGGGCATAATGATAAAAGCTGTGATACCAGCTATACTCGCGTGGATATCCATGATATTTATGGGATTTACAGATAATATGAAGGGGCTTTTTATCCCTTCATTTAAATCAGAATTTAATATAAATAATGGACAAGTTGGTTATGTGATTATACTATCTACTATAGGATATATTTTGTTTCAATATATAGGGGGTATACTGATTCAAAAGCTAGAACATAAAAAAGTCTATTTAATAAGTATATTGATGTGTATTATTTCATTCATATCAATATACTTTTCTAAGACATATATTGTTCTCTTAATTTTTATGTTCTTTTTTAATGGTGGTATTGGACTAATTAGTATGAGTGCAAATACTATGTTGCCAGCCATATTCACTAATCATCAAGCAATTATTATGAACATAACTCACTTTTGCTACGGTGTAGGAGCCATAATAGGACAAAGATTTATTGGAACCATGATGGAAAAAGGGGTTGTTTGGAGACAATTTTACTTAATGAGTGGTGTAGCTTTTGCTATATTACTTGCTGGAGTTGTAGTTTCAAAGTTTCCTGATATATCATTTGAAGAGAAAAAAGAGAAACTAAAATTTGAAAATGTAATAACAAATAGATTAACTATATTGTATATAATTTCTATAGGGTTTTATGTTGGTAGTGAGGTAGCAATATCTACTTGGCTTGTAAATCTTGTAACAGAGACATATGGATTTACTATAAGTAAAGGATCACTTTATCTTTCAATATTTTTCTTCCTTTTCACAATAGGGAGACTCTTGGGAGGATTTATAGTAGATAAATTAGGGAATTTTAAATCTATTTTAGCTTCTTTAACTGTATCTTTTATATTGTTAATGATAGGTATATTAGGTAAAAGAGAACTAACTATTTTAATATCAGTTTCTGGATTGTTTTTTTCTATAGTTTTTCCGACCTTTGTAGCTACAATAAATAATGTATTTAAGACAAATACTTCTTATATACTAGGAACAATACTGATGCTTGCATCAACAATTAATATGATTTTCAACTTTTTAATAGGTCAGTTAAACGATCTTATAGGTACTTATTTATCATTTTATATTGTACCAATAAGTATACTTATATCTATTATAGGTACTATAAAAATAGATGAAAAATTAGAAAATTTTGATTATGATACGTTAGAAATAAAAAGAGAAGAATAATATTAATAGTTTGGGAACCAGATATGAATAGAGATTTAATAGTTGATGTGTATCACTGCTACATTGCCTGTTTAAAATGTTTGGTTAATTGCCCATGGGCACAGAGATATATGAAAAATAATAGTCTTATGAAAAGTGAGTATAATGTGCAATAGATTTATTAATCAGCGTTTTATTAAAAAATGAATCAAGGACTTACTTTACAAAAGTAAGTCCTATTTTATTTATTTTTTTATAAATATTATTAATTATATTGGTATTATACTGAACATCAATTTTTACAATGATTATGTAAAAGTGGTTTGACTTTCAATTGTACATTTTCAATAATCAATATAACATCTGCTTGTAATCTGCATTTTTTTAAATCAAGTCCGTTAGTACTTCGAATTGATCCAATGGTTATCATCTGTTCAAAATCACTTTGAGACAAATTCATTTTTTCCCGTAGCAAAGAAGATACTTTAAGCCGAGATGGATAAGAGCTTTTTATATGCAATTCTGTAGGAGTATTGAAGTTAACATTGGTTCCTAGTATTTTATACTTTGGAAGCCCAACTTCGACTCCATTCTTGCGCATTAACTCTGTATCCATAGCATATTTTTTGGCAAGTTCTTCATTGTTGTTATGGAACTCATCTAATATTTCAGGCGCAATACTTTTAGGACTGATACGAGAGTAGATAGTCATATTCCAAGTAGAATCACAATCTGAACATTTATAGATTAACCATATATCTAAATACTTGCGTTGTGCATTTATACGGAACAATCCGGAGCAAAGGTACTCTGTCTTTTTACTACACTTTTTACAATACTTAATTGCAGGTGGTGAGGATATATACTGTATATCCCAAGTTACCTTTTGCATGAAAATTACTCCTTCCTATTAGAATTTAATAGGAAAGATAACAGGTGGATTTTCACAAATCTTTTTCATCATATTCACTCCTAATCTAGCATTTTTTCTACTTAAATTGTAGCATCTGGGCATACAAATCTAAACCTTAAAGATAGTTAGTAAAAGAAATTGAGCCAATGCAGTAATAAAAATGTATTGGCTCATTTCGAAAGTTAATCACTATTTTTTTGTTTCCTTATTATCCTTTGTATACTTTTCAAGGATAAAAAATACTTTCTAGAATTTTTATTTTAATAAAATTAACTAATATACGGTATAATACATTTCATAGCTATAAAAGCTTTTAAGCAGCTATAGTATAGAATATAAATTACTATATTATTATAGAGAGGAAAGTTAGATGCAACAGCCACTTGATGATAAATATTCTAACAACTATTCAGAAAAATCCCTTTGGGAAAAATTTAAAAAATTTTCTAAAAAAGCAGGTAAAAAAGTTATATACTGTGCTTTATTACTTTACTATGTTTTACAAAAACCTGAAGTACCAGTAAAAGTTAGATTAACGATAATTGGTGCTTTAGGATACTTTATAACTCCAATAGATGCTATACCAGATATTATACCTATGGTTGGATTCACTGATGATTTTGGAGCATTAGGAGTAGCTTTAACAACTGCTGCTATGTATGTAGATGATGATGTCAAACAAAAAGCTAAGAACAAATTGAGAGACTGGTTTGGAAATTATGATGATTCAGAATTAGAAGAGGTAAATGATAAAATAGATTAAACCACAAATCCTCCATTAGGACTAATTACTTGTCCAGTTATAAAATCCGCACGATTAGATACTAGAAAAAGTACACAATTTGCAATATCTTTAGGACTTCCCAATTTCATTAATGGTGTATTTTCTCTAAGTACATTTAATTCATTTTGATTGTATGAATCTAACATTCCTGTTTGAATAACACCAGGCGTAATGCAGTTAATTTGAATATTAGATGGTCCCATCTCTTTAGCTAAGGCTTTAGTAAGACCAATTACTCCAGCTTTCGCAGCAGAATAATGAGCTTCACATGAAGCTCCAATCATTCCCCATATAGAAGAAATATTGATAATTTTACCTCTCTTTTTACTAATCATATGTTTTAAGACTTCTTGAGTGCAGTAAAAAACGCTTTTAAGATTAGTGTTTATCATATTATCCCAATCTTCATCAGTTATATCTACAAATAGCTTTTCTTGAGATATTCCTGCATTGTTTATGAGTATATCAATAGTTCCAAATTCTTTGATACAAAAATCTATCATATCTTTAACTTCATTTTTTTTAGAAACATTTGCTTTATAAATTCTTACAGATAGTCCTTTGTTCTTTAATTTATTATATAAAGATAAAGCTTCTTTTTCTGATTTATTAAAGTTGATTATAACATTATATCCTTCATGAGCAAGAAGATCTGCTGTCGCTTGTCCTATTCCTTTTGAAGCACCAGTTACAAGAACAGTTTTTAGACTAGCCATTTTAAAAATACACTCCTTTGTGTTCTTTTATCATAAGTTTTTAAAGTTTATAAAATTATTATACTCTATGTTTTCTTCCTTATGCTATAGTTTACATATGTTAATTTTAATAAATCAATAGAACTAAAAATATAGAATTTAAATAAAGACTTTAGTTAACACATTTTTTCTATACAAACTCATATCCTTGTTTATTTAGTGCATCTATTGATTTTTGCAGGTCTTTATTCTTTACAAGGATATAGTCTGTATCATATGTAGAAATTGCAAATATGCTTATATTTTCTTTGGATAATATTGTACTTATTGAAGAAAGAATTCCTATTAAAGAGAAGTCTAAAGGACCTTCAACTTTAATTACATTCCAATTTTTTTCACATTTTATGTTATTAGGTATACCATCTTCAGAACAAACTATAGATAATTCATCATCAGTCTTTGTTATTGATAAGAATTTTTCATAGTCTATCCAATTAGGAATAGAACTATTAGAGTCTAATCTACATATTCCAAAACTTCCTTTTAATAATTTCATTTTTAATTTATGCTGATTCATTTTTTTCATCTCCCATTTAGTAAAGATATTAAAAATAAGAAGCCAAACCTAAAAAATATAATTTAATAAAACATAAAATGAGTACAGACTTCTTCTAAAATATAGTGATTAGATAAATAAGTATAGAAAAGCTATTTATCTATATATTATAAAATATATTAGAACATAGTTATAAAAATTATCATAGAAAGAAATTTTATAATTTTAATTCCAAAATGAAGACTATACATGGATAAAGGAATATGATATCAAATAATAATTAATATTAAATATTATTAATGTAGTAGTGATGATCATTATAAAAATATAATTTAATCTACACTATAGACGTAGAAATAAGGAGAGTATTTTGCTGTACTCTCCTTATTAATAAATTAATATTTATATAAAGTTATAAACTATTCATTATTCACAGCACTTTTAACAGAATTAAATAAATCTTTATTTTCATTTATTTTAGATTCACTTCCTACTACACAGTAGTAATTTTCTTTCATAGCTTTTTCTATCATATCAGTATAACTTACTATATCTTCAGATTTAGTATTAAGTATTTCATCACGTTCTTTTTGTAAATCTTCATCTGTTATATTACTTATATAATACATATCTGCTATTGATCCTTTTTGGTTAGGATCAAGTGGGGCATCTATATTACCTATTGTTCCTATTATATGATTTGTCATGTCTTTATCATTTGCTTTGAAATTTCTAAGATAGTCAGGTGCTTTGTCAAATACATTTAAAGTTTCTTTTAAGTTTGGATCTCTATAAGACAAGAATACTAGTCGACCAGTAGGTGCGATATCAAACATACCACCATAGGCTCCTCCTTTAACTCTTACCTCTTGCCATAAGTAGTCATTATTTAGAATGTTGTTAAGTACTTTCATTTTTCCAGAATAGTCATATCCCAATTTAGTAAAATCATATACTTTAGCTATGTTTTGTACTTTTGATGATAAAGTAAGACCTTCATTTTTTGTAGAATAATCAAACTCATATTTTTGAGGTTCAAATTTTCCATCTTTTATTTTTGATGATATAGACTTAAATGATTTTTCAAATTTAGAGTAATTTTCTTTATCACCTGTGTAACTTACAATCAAGTTGTTTTTATTAAAAATTATATTAGATACTTCATTAAGATTTTTTTGTATATCATTAAATTTACTATCGTAGTTTTTATTTAAATCACGTAGAAAGTTGTAGTATTCAATTATACTTAGATCGTTATATTTACCCTCTTCACTTATATATGATATAGCGCGTGATAAAGCTATAGAGTGAGTATAATTGTTTACTACAGATTCAAGCTCTGATATCTTTTCATTAATCAATTTTTTAATATTTTGTTTATTATCAAACTTACTTTTATTTATAATTTCTTCAACTAGTTCAAATGATTTTAATAAGTTTTCATCAAGAGAGTTTAGAGAAACAGCTAGTTTAGGATAATATTCTCCATTACCTTTATACTTTGAAAAGGTTTTAGGATTGAATCTAATACTTCCTGTGTTACTTGATACTAATTTTGAAAGAGTCTTTTCATCATATTTTTCTGTTGATACTTTTCCAAGCATATCTGACAATAGATGTAGATATAGCAATTTATCTTGAGGAATACCAGAACTATCAAAATACATATTAGTGAATGTGATGTTATTTGTAAATAATGAATGATCTAAAATCTTAATATTATCTATTTCACGTTCAACTGTTGGAAGCTTTTCTATGCTTTTACTAATATCAGATATAGAAAGTGAAGGTAGAGAATTTAAAGCTTCCTCTGAATCAGGTGTTTCTTGCCATTTTTTAAACTCATTAGTTTGAGTTACTAAGTTTTCAATCTCTTTAGGAGATAAACTTTTCTTATAATCTTCAAGTTTTTTCTTCAACTCAGTATTCTTAGATTCTTCAAGCCCTGGACTTGGCTTTAGTATTACAAGTGAAGAATGCTTATTATTTAAAAGATATTTTTCAATTAAGTTTTCAAAATATTTCTTTTCTATTTTCTTCTTAATATTATTTATATCTTTGTTATGTTCAAGGTATAGTGTAGGATCTTGATCATATAGCCATCCTAACATAACTGAGCCAGAATATCCTATTCCTCTTGAAGCACCAGAATTTTCAAGTCTTGTAGATATTTCATATGAGTTGAAAGCTGCATCTAAGGATTCTTTATCAAAACCATTTTTAACAATTTCTTTTAATGTTTTTTTAATAACTTTTTCGAATTTATCTTTTTTAGATTCTTCAGAGTTCGATACAACTATACTATATGTTGGTTGGAGCTTTTGAACATCAAGTTGACTATAGGCAGTATTACCTAATTGATTTTCTATAAGTGCTTTTTTAAGAGGAGAATTGTCTGTTCCAAAAAGTAGTTTATCAAGTATTGCAAATCCTAAAATATCTTCTTTATTTTTTACTGTGTCAACTACATAATTTAATGATAAAAATGTTTTGTTTTTTGTAGACGATCCTTTAGAAATAGGATATTTATCTACTACTATTTGTTTTTTAGTAAATGATTTTTGTGGTTTTATACTTGTATTAATATTTGTTTTATCAAAATTATTTAAATATTCTTCATCTATAAACTTAAGTGACTTTAATATATCAAGATTTCCATATAGATATATATAGCTGTTTGATGGAGAATAATATTCTTTATGAGTATTTAGAAATTGTTCTTTTGTAAGATTCGGAATACTATCAGGATCACCACCAGAATTCCATTTGTAAATACTATTTGGAAAAAGTGAAGCATTTATTGTACTGTGTAGAGCTGATTCAGGTGACGACAATGCGCCTTTCATTTCACTATATACTATTCCATTATATTTAAGTGGAGCATCTTTTGAAGTAAGTTCATGACGCCATCCTTCTTGCATAAGTATATATGGATTATCATATATGTTTGGATAAAATACAGCATCTAAATAAACTGACATTAGATTGAAAAAATCTTTTTCATTTTTGCTAGATACAGGATAAGATGTATAGTCAGATGCAGTAAATGCATTTAAAAATGTCTTTAGAGACTGTTTATTCATTTGTAAAAATGGATCCTTAACAGGATATTTTTTTGAACCATTTAATACAGAATGTTCAATTATGTGATTAACTCCAGTGTTATCTTTTGGTGGAGTTCTAAAATTAATTGAGAAAGTTTTATTAGTATCATTATTTTTCAAAAAAATAAGCCTAGCACCAGTCTTTTCATGATTAAAAACCATAGTATTGGAGTCAATTTCATTAATATTTTTCTGAGAGATAAGTTTAAAACCTGAGTAAACACCACCTACTTTAAGTGTATCTTCATTTGTTGCTAGGCTGTTAAATGGGAATAGTATTAAGAGATTAAAAAAGATTAATAAGGTTGATATTACTCTTTTAAAGATACTTTGATGTACTCTTTTCATTTTTCTCCTCCTTAATAGTTTTATATAATAGATATATATCTGTTAGAGCAATTATATATACTATGTAAATAATTTACAATACAGTTTAATATTACATAATTGTAAGATTGGTTATCAGACATAGTATATACACTATATGTAGTATATACAGTGAACCTTGGTAGAATAATACAAAATATATGAATTGAATACTAAATTGAGCTATAATAGAAAGTATATAATTATGTTAACTGGAAGGAGGAACATCATGGCACAAGCTAAAACTAATGCAATGCGTATATTAGATCAAAAAAATATAGATTATGAAATCATTACATACGATAGTAGTGATGGAAGTATAGATGGAATTTCTGTTGCACAAAAAATAAAGAAAGATCCAAGTTGTGTTTATAAAACGCTAGTTGTACAAGGAAATAGTAAAAATATATATGTGTTTGTTATACCTGTTATGGAAGAATTGGACTTAAAGAAAGGTGCTAAAGTTGCAGGTGAAAAGAAGATTGAAATGATACCAGTTAAGGATATTCAAAAGTGGACAGGATATATTAGGGGAGGATGTTCACCTATTGGAATGAAAAAAAGTTATAAAACTTTTATTGACTCTAGTGCATCAAATATAGAAAAAATAGTAGTAAGTGCTGGTAAAATAGGGACTCAAATTGAAATTAATGTAAATAATTTAAGCAAAGTTATAGATGCTTCACTTGAAGATGTAATAAAATAAATTATTGAAGATATTATTCAACACATTTTAAAATCAAAAGAAAGCTTTTAAGTTACAATATATTGTAATTTAAAAGCTTTCTTTAATTTTAAATTATTATTAACTATGGTAAATTTTTTATAGTAACATAACTTTAAAAAACAGTCTAAACTTTAATTATTTTATTTGTAGATTAATGTTCATTTCTTTTTCTGGTAAACGTCTTCAAGATTATAGCACTTAATAGTATTGGAACTATCATTAAAACTAAAATATTTTTATTTAATACTATTGGAGTCATTATAAGAACAAAGACTATTGATAAAATCCAAATTATATTAGCAGAAATAATAGTAATATATAATAGCTTATTCATTAGTTATCACCTCTTTCAACAATGATTCTATATAATATTAAATATCGTTGATATTCAAATTAATATTTAATGTATTTTATAAAAAACAGATATTCTAATTAGTTCTGTAAATTATTTATTTAATAAAATGTTATAAACTAAGTAATTATATTAGTCTATTTGACTATGAGTTTGAATGCTTACTTCTTCTTTCTGATCTTTATGGAAACTTGTTATGAGTATAAATCCTAATAATATCATTGATAAATTTGTAGAACTAAGCGTACCGAAAATATTAAATGATGGAATGTCTAAACCTGTAAAAGATATTAGTGTAGTAAATATTAAAGGAGGTAATCCAACGAGTAGAAATTTTTCTTTATTTAATTTCCACTTTCCTGATTTTCTTCTTTCTTTAACAAAACTCTCAGTACCTAGTATCACACCAAATAATAAAGAAACAACAATATTTCCAGGTATTGTAATGAATGCATTGTAAGTGTTTGAAGCAAGAACTTCTAGCATATGTAGGATATTAGAACTTATAACTATATAAACCATTAAGGCTAATGAATATGCAACGTATACTTTTAATAATGATAATGAATTTTTCACAATAGACCTCCTAATTTTATTTATATATGGGAATAACAATATGATGACATCAATCAACTGATATGGTATTAAATGGTTAATTATATATTACATTATTAATTAGAACATATCAACTTATTAACTAATTGAAATGATTCAGTTAGGTATGAATATAGATTAAAGCATAAATTTAAAAAAATTACATTAAATTTTAATATATTAAAATAATAAAGGTAGTATAATATATTTAGTATACTTTACTAATAACCTAATTAAGTAACTATTTAGATTGAATTATACAAATACTACTTATAAAGTAAATATACATAAATTTAATTAAAATGTACTGTATTAAGGAGGAAAACATATGAGATATGAAATAGATGGAGGAAACTTACCTTATGTAACTGTAAAACTAAACAGTGGAGAAAGTGTTTATACAGAATCAGGGGCAATGGCATGGATGAGTGATAATATCAAAATGGACACAAATATGAAGGGTGGAATTTTTGGTGGAGTTAAGAGAGTATTTTCAGGGGAGAGTTTGTTTATAGTTAACTTTACTTCTCATGGTGAAGGAGAAGAAATAGGATTTGTATCATCATTTCCAGGGAGTATCTTACCAGTAGATCTTAGTGGGGGAAAGAGTATAATAGTACAAAAAAGAGCATTCTTGTTCGCAGAGTCTGGAGTAGACTTTTCTATATATTTTCAAAAAAGATTAGGAACAGGATTCTTTGGTGGAGAAGGATTTATAATGCAAAGGTTTAGTGGAGATGGCATAGTTTTTCTTGAAATAGATGGATCTTTAAAAGAAGTAAATCTCCAACCTGGACAAAAAATAAAAGTTGATACTGGACATGTCGTAATGTTTGAAGAAGGGGTTCACATGGACGTAGAGACTGTTAAAGGATTTAAAAATATATTTTTTGGTGGGGAAGGATTATTTTTAACTACTCTTACTGGGCCAGGAAAAGTTTACTTACAATCCATGCCTATGAGTAACTTTGCAAATAACATAGCTTCATTTTTACCTGTGAGTGGGTCTTAATTAAAAGCTAAAGCCTATATCATAAACTCAATATTATATGATATAGGCTTTAACTTTCTTTATTAACTATTATTTTCATATTTTTAGATATTTGCTCTTTATCTATTTCCACTAATGAAACCCATCTGAATGTTTCTTTAGACTTAAAAAAGGGATCAAGACCTATTTTTGCATCTTTTTTTAAGGTAACTGTTAAAGTATTGTTCTTTATATCCACATCGTGTATTCTGTATACATTAATTTGCGAATAAGAAGACGGTATTTGTATAAATAACACTGCTTTATTTTCATCTATATTAGTATTAGAAATAAGCAATTCACTTGAATTAAAATATTTACGAGTGAATTCTTTATAATTTTCATTGTTTGTAAAGAGTATTTCATTTTGTGGAATAGATTGGAGAATACGATCTTCTTTATTGAATCCTATAACTTCTGAATACAATATGTTAAACTTTGTATTCGCATGCAAACTACTACTTAAGCATCCCATTAGTATAAATACTGAAATGGATAAAATGCATATAATCGTGCTTTTTCTTTTCATCTCACAATCTCCTATTTTAATATAGCTATTAATTGATAATATATTAACAATTAATATAACATTAATATAATAACATTAACGTTAACAAATATCAAACTATTATTTAGTTGTTATTAATACAAATCATGACAATATATTTAGATTAATTTATTAATTGTCGTCGGATTTAAATCCATAGTCTTGGTATTCTAAGGAGTTGCCAAAAATAAAGCATAAAAGTAACTATATAACATTGTTATTTTTTGCTTAAAAAAGGAAGCTATTATTAAAATATTAAATATATTTTTTGCAACTATAAAAAAGTTTTATTAACCTGTTTCATTATCCAAAAAAAAGTAATATAATTATAATACGTAGGGAATTAAATATACCCTAACTTAAGGGGGGAAAAGTATGCAATACGAAATCTTAGAAGGTAGTTTGCCATATGTAATAGCCAAACTGAATAAGGGTGAAAGTGTATATACAGAGACCAAGTCTGTAAAGTGGATGAGTGAAAATATAATGAGTTATGATGATTTAGAGGGAGACTTTCTCAGTGGTATAAAGACAATGGTTCTCGGAGATATGATGGAAAAATGGGAATTTACATCTTATGATGATGGAGAACAAATATGTTTTGAATCATCAATACCTGGTAAAATAATACCTGTAGAAATAAATACTGAAACAAATATAATAGTCCAAAAAAATGCACTTTTATTTTTACAGTCTAATGTAGATTCTTCAATGTATTTATTTAAAAGGTTAGGAAAAGGTTATTTTTCTAAAGAAGGTATTATGATGAATAAGCTTAGTGGCAAAGGGTTAGCTTTTATAAATGTAAGAGATAATTTAGAAGAGATTGAACTTAGCTCTGGTCAAGAGTTAAAAGTTGATATTAGTAAAGTCACGATGTTTGAAGAAAATCTTAATATTGATATTGAGGTAATGAATGATTTTACCATTATGGCTACTTTTACAGGAACAGGAAAAATTTATTTACAAACCAAGTCTTTTGAAAATGTTTCAAATCAATAAAACTTATCTTTAGGCTGTCAATAATGTGATTAGCTGAAAATCCCAATTGAGTAATAGCA
Organism: Gottschalkia purinilytica; assembly: GCF_001190785.1. NCBI lineage: Bacteria > Bacillati > Bacillota > Tissierellia > Tissierellales > Gottschalkiaceae > Gottschalkia > Gottschalkia purinilytica. The sequence goes on from NZ_LGSS01000018.1 coordinate 52,478, forward strand.
ACCATTTAAAAAAATATAAATAAGTAACTTAATATTTAATTATATAGTTGATATCAAGCTATATTTAGATGTATATATGATTTTATTTATAATATTTAGTAATGAAATTAAATTCTATTAAATTTCATCGTGTATATTATTATCTGTTTAATGATTAAATTGATAATTAATAACTTTGTGTATTTACTAATAAGGGAAAAGTGCTTATCACATAGATAAAGCACTTTTCTTTTTCATTATATATTTTATTTTGGATATAGATTTTTAAGAGCCTCGCTAGAATCAATTTCTTCAAATAGATCATATGCACTAGTTGCTGGAAATTCTTCACATTCATTAGGTTCTGGACAAAATCCATACTCAGGAATAAAAAGTTGAACTTTTAACACAGCAGATATCACGTTAAATATTCCTACAGAAAATATACCTGTGTTCTTGTCAAGCAATAATAATAAAGATTTGGTATTTAGATCTATAATAAAGTTAATTTCATCTCTAGGGTTTGGCATAAATAAAACAGTATCTATATCATACAGAGGTAATACCCCTTTTGAAACCACATTAGGATTATAATCACTAGAAAGTATTGCAGTATAAGGTACTGATATGCTAAACCTTATTCTATTAAAGTTAGGTCTATTTGGTATAGGGGTTATTACTAAACTATCTTCAACTATAACTCCTGTGGAAAACTTAATACTATCTACAACATATCCTGCAGGAAGCTCTATTTTCAAGTCTGCAAAACAAATTCTCTTTTGGCATTGAGAATATATTTTATTTGTGAGTATGCAAGTAGACTTAGTAATAGGAGGATCCCAAAAATCTGTATCTTTATTTGTACTTTCTTCTATGTGTTCTGAGCATAAACATTTATTTGTATTTTTTTCTATGTGTTCTGAACATAAACATTTATTTGTATTTTCTTCTGTATGTTCTGAACATAAACATCGTAAAGCTTTTCTCCCACTTGATCTTTTATGCTTCGAATTATCTATAGGATTTATTATATTATTAGAGGACAATATTGCATACATATGGTTAAAAGATATTGGACCGTATATTATAGGTGAATCATTTACCGTAGAAAACGATCCAGCTGAGTTATTTGAGATAATGTTTCCTGGAGCGCCAGAAAGAACTCTAAAAGATACAATGGCAGAATAGCTAGTATTTGGTGGAATATCACCTACATACCATGTTAAATATGATGAGTCAACAATAAGAGAACCTTGATCAATAGAATAAATAGAATCAAATTGAAGTAATGGATTTATTGGATCATCAACTATTACATTATATGAGGTAGTTGTTGAATCAGTATTACTAGCTATAAATCTATATTGAATTATATCTCCAGGTTTTACTTGAATATCTGTATTGACAAATGAACCTAAAGGATCTTCTGTATAGTTTCTTTGTTCTTTTAATAAATCAAGAATAAGTTGTGTCGCAAATAAAGTTATACTAGATGTTTGTGGTATGCCCTGAGTTCCAGATGGATCAATATCCCAAATAACAGTTGAAGTATTAATCTGTTGTTCTTCAGGTAAAGTAGCATCTTCTACTATAGTTTGGAATGTATAGACTATGGTTACAGTACCGCTACTTGCATCTATAGTTCCTTCGAAGGGGAAGGATAAAGTTGATGAAGGTATAGGAATATTATTTCTAGTTAATGAATCTGGTAAATAACTTTGATTTGCTGGTAGTACATCAGATGCTTGAACATTATAGGCTATACTATTCTCAGGTATACTTATAGATACTGTATAAGTTACAATAGATCCAACAATTGGAGAATAATCATCAGCAGTTTTACTTATTAAAGGAATTCCATAATTAAAGCTTAATTTGTTAGTTAAAATAGGACCAAGAGTTAGAGGGTTAACATCATTAGTATCATATATAGTAGAAGATTGATTTGTTATATCTGTTCCTGATGATGGATCTGTAAGAACTTTAACTTGAAATGTCAGAGATATAGAAGAACCTGCATCCAAAGTAGATTCGGTCCAAGTTATTGTACCATCAGGAGTACCAAGAGGAACCGATGAAACTACAGAACCTGGTGGAATAGGAGCTACTAATCCAATATATTCTAAATTATTATCTATTATATCAGTTGTAATAATGTTATAAGCTGTATTTTCACCATCATTATTTAGAGTAATTCTATATTCAATTATATCGTCATTTGACGTATCAGACAAAGGGCCTGTAGTAAAACTACCACCTTTAGTTACATTTCTTTGCTCTTTTAAAGATGTTATATGAGGTGATGCTACATTAACATCTACAGAGGTAGATGTTATGGAAGAACTAGGCCCAGAAGGAGTTAAATCCCATTGAATATTTGCAATGTTTTTTTGAGTTTCAATATAAGGGAATACAGTAAGTCCACTTGTAACTATAGTATTAAAAGTATAAGTTAAAGTTAAGGGACCTGTAAATGGACCATCACCTACATCAAAAGTTAGTATATTACCTGAAATAATAGGAGTGCCAGGACTCCAACTACCGTCTTCATATTGTTGGCGTGGAGGAATGACCTCAATTATTTTTAAGTTATATACTTCTAATCCACTTGGTATATTTAATGTTAAAGTATAAGTTATTGTAGAACCTATAGCAGCTGTATTAATAGATGCACTTTTCGTAAACTCAATAGGAATTACATTTATAGTGTCAAGATTAGGACTTGTTGTATACAAATTAAGATCTGGATTGTTAGATTCATAAGTTTTAGTAGACGTACTTTCTATATTAGTATCATCAGTATTATTAGTATCAGTATCATTAGTATTAGCTATTGCAGTACTAGAGTCTATATTATTTTCAACAATAGATTCAGTTTCAGTCATAGTTAAATTATGAGCTATTAAGTTGATAGTATTTAGGTCAAAATTGTAAGTTTCATCTAACAAATCATTGTTATTTGAACTATAAATACAACTCGCTATATTAGAAATTAGGTTATTAGAAGCTACATCTGATGAAGCTGTTACTCTGAAAGTTAAATTAGCTGTTATTCCTTCATTCAAAATAGGAATAGACCATTTAACAACACCTGATGATTCTACAACCGATCCAATACTAGCAGATGAAGATTCAATGTCAAAGGATAAAAGTGTGTTTAATTTGTCTGTTAATATTATATTAAAAGCAGGAGACGCTCCCTCATTTTTAATAGAAATTTTATATTCTATTGTGTCATTTGTGTTATAGCTAATATCAGATGTAGTAAATATCCCATCGTTAGTTACATTTCTTTGTTCTTTTATACCTGTTAAAAAAGGAACTACTACATTTACATCAATAGATTTAGATAGTGAGTTAATAGTTCCAGAAAGTGTGTTTTGCCAGCTAGCAGTACCATTAGATGTTTGAATTTCAGTATAAGGTGGTATTTGTTTAGTAGATACTATAGTTACACTATAAGAAAAAGTTACAGTGACATCTGAATGTGTTGCTGTAATGTTAGGCATAGTTGGAAAAGTTATAGTTCCATTTGATACTGTAGCTAATGCTGGCAATCCATCTACAGTAGCACTTGTTGAAACGTATTCTTGATTAGAAGATGGAAATTCGTCTTTAAATGATAGATTATATACGATATTACCAGAAGAAACAGTTACCTTTGTAATATATGTTATTGTATCACCTATCTTACAAGAGGTATGAGAAATAATTCTATCAATACTAACGGTCAATACAATCACCTCACTTTTTAAAAGTAACTAGTGATATACTAGCAATATCAGTATATTCCATATTAGCTAGAAGGTTACCATAATATAACTATAGGTAAACTAAAAAATAATATATATTTAATATACAGTTTTTTATAGACAATAAATGATGGTTAAATAGCAATATTCAAATAATTTAAGAAGAAAAAATATGATAAGGATTGTAGCTTTAAAGTCTTTTAATATAAAAGATATATTAATATTTATAAAATAGCTTTAATATACACAAAAAAAACCGATATAATGATAAAATAATATATAAACGAACAAAACAATAAAAACTTCTATATTAGGAGAGAATAATATGTCGAATATAAAATCCATTATAGAAAAACAAAGGAAGTTTTTCTATAATGGGGAAACCAAGAAGCTTAAATTTCGTATGGAGAAATTAAAATTACTAAAAAAATGTATACTAGAAAGAGAAGAAGAGATATTAAAAGCATTAAAAGAAGACTTAAATAAACATCCATTTGAAGCATATGAAACGGAAATATATATGGTAATAGAAGAGATAAATTATATAATGAAGAATCTAAAACGGTGGATGAAACCTAAAAAAGTAAAGACACCTTTTATACATGCTATATCATCAAGTTATACAGTTTCTGAACCCTATGGAGTATCACTTATAATATCTCCATGGAACTATCCTTTTCAATTATCTATATTGCCACTTGTTGGATCAATAGCAGGAGGAAACTGTGCTATTATAAAACCATCAGCTTATTCTCCAAATACATCAAGTGTTGTATCTAGAATTGTAAAGGACTGTTTTAAGGAGGAATTCGTAGCTGTTATAGAAGGGGGGAGAGAAGTAAACCAATCTCTTCTTTCTGAGAAATTTGACTATATATTTTTTACTGGGAGTGTAAAAGTAGGTAAAGTTGTCATGGAATCAGCTTCTAAAAACCTTACTCCTATTACGTTAGAGCTAGGTGGAAAGAGTCCATGCATAGTGTATAAAGACGCAAATATAGATATTGCAGCAAAGAGGATAGTATGGGGGAAATTCTTAAATGCTGGACAAACATGTGTAGCCCCTGATTATCTCTTAGTTCATAAGAGTATAAAGGAAGAACTTTTAAGTAATATGAAAGAGTATATTAAGAAATTTTATGGAGAGAATCCTTTAAATAGTAATGATTTTTGTAGAATAGTTAATGAAAAACATTTTGATAGACTATTAAGTAACTTAAATGATGGGAATATATATATTGGTGGTAACCATATAAAAGAACAACTTTTTATAGAGCCAACTATTATTAATAATATAAGTTGGGAAGATAAAATAATGAGAGATGAAATATTTGGACCTATACTACCTGTAATAGAATATGAAGAAATAAGGGACATTGTAGAAAAGATAAATGAAAATCCAAAACCTCTTGCATTATACTTATTTACAAACAGCAAATATATTGAAAAAGAAGTTATGGAAAATATATCTTTTGGAGGAGGATGTATAAATGATACTATAATTCACTTAGCCACATCCTATATGCCATTTGGAGGTGTAGGTGAAAGTGGAATAGGAAACTATCATGGCAAGTCAAGCTTTGATACTTTTACACATAAAAAAAGTATTCTTAAAAAGTCAAATAGTATAGATTTAGATTTTAGATATCCACCATATAAAAATAAACTAAATTTACTAAAGAAGATTATAAAATAAAATTTTATAAATAGATAATTGTCAAAAGAAAAAAAGGAGGGGGAAAAATTGTTAAGTAAATTTTTAATTATTGTATTTTGTTTGCTTTCCTTTTCGTATTTTAAAAACATTTTCCTATCAAGAGGAGCAGGAAGAAATATATTCGATAGTGTAGAAAAAGTAATATTTTCTACCATTATTAGCATTATAGGTTTTATGCTAATAATATTTATACTAGAAAGCCTATTTAAATTATCAATTAATACTATATCAATAATTGAGGGTATAATTATTGGATGGATAGTAGCTCTTTTTGCACATATAAAAAATGTATAAAAAAGGACCGAAAGGTCTTTTTTTATTTTCTATGAGTCATATAGAGTTATAAAGCAATTGTGAATAAGTAGCATGACTCATGTAGAAATAAGGGATAATTATTAACTAATATGTGGATATTAAACATGTTATCAACAGTTTATATGAAACTAATAATAATAATATATAAGTTATTAACAACAAGTTAAGGGAAAATATGAAAATCGAATATAATAATTATATAATTAATTGAAAAATAAAAATGATGAGATTAATAAAAAAACTTTTACTGTCCAATTTATATGTAGAAAGATGACTAAAACTTTAGTCATCTTTTATAATGTATACTATGCTTATACCTGTACTGATCTTGGTATACAAATTCTTCTTCCAGGGACAAAATCACTAGGGGATAAATTAGGATTAGCTCTTAATAAGTCTCCTACACTAACTACAAAATTCTCTGCTATACTGGTTAATGTATCTCCTGGTTTTATAACATATGATCTTCCACTTGGACAAGGAATAGAAGGTGGTGGTATAGGAATACATATAATTTGACCAACTCTTAGATTATTCGGATCTATATTAGGATTTAAATTAGTTAATTCACTATAAGATACATTAAATCTAATAGCTATGCTATAAAAGGTGTCTCCTCTCTTTATTTCATAAGTTCTAGTACCTTCTGGACATCTCCTTACTGGTGGTCTAGTAGGAATACATAATCTTTGTCCTACTACTAATGCATAGGGATTTACATTTGGATTTGCAGCCCTTAATTCTCTTACTGTTAAGCCGAACTGTCTAGATATTGTGTAAAAGTTATCTCCTCTTCTTACTGTATAATATCTCCCACTTGGACAAGTGATAGGTTCAAGTCTAGGAATACATAATTCTTGACCGATGGAAAGATAATTTGGATTTATATTCGGATTAAACAGCACTATTAAGAAGGGTGGTACATTGAATGCTCTAGCTATACTTGTTAGTGTGTCACCCCTTTTAACTCTGTACTTTACAGTACCCCTAGGACAGGTAATCTCGGACATATTGCACCTCCTCAAAAATACTAATATTATTCTATTCTGAAAGGTGCAAAAATGTGAAAAGTATTTGGAATTTGTCTAGTAAGACATAAATTATTATAAGATGACGGTCATATTAATATATAAGAATGTTTTAAGCTAATGTATGTTAGTTATGAATGATTTTAGATATTAAAAATATTAAATAAAAAGATAGAGAATGAAAAATTCATTCTCTATCAAGATATAATTACTTATAATGTTGTATGATAAATAGACTTAAAATAAGGAACTATTTTAGTTAGTAAATAATTGTGTCCAATAAGTAGTTCCACCTTGGTTTACATATCCAACACCGATTTTTCCAAAGTTAGATGAAAGTATGTTAGCTCTATGACCTTCTGAATTCATCCATCCTTTTACTACGCTTTCAGGTGAAGAATATCCTTTAGCTATATTTTCACCAGCAGTACGATAGCTAACTCCGAATTTTTTTAACATATCAAATGGGCTACCATAAGTTGGAGATGTATGACTAAAGTAGTTTTTATCTGCCATATCTTGTGATTTCACACGAGCTATTTTTGATAATTCAGAATCCATTGTTAAAGGAGCTAGTCCAGCTTTATTTCTTTCAATGTTAACTAATCTTACTACTTCAGATTCAAATTGGGAAACATTACTAGGTTTATTGTTGTTATCGCTAGGTTTATTGTTGTTATCGCTAGGTTTATTGTTGTTATCGCTAGGTTTATTGTTGTTATCGCTAGGTTTATTGTTGTTATCGCTAGGTTTATTGTTGTTATCGCTAGGTTTATTGTTGTTATCGCTAGGTTTATTGTTGTTATCGCTAGGTTTATTGTTGTTATCGCTAGGTTTATTGTTGTTATCGCTAGGTTTATTGTTGTTATCGCTAGGTTTATTGTTGTTGTCGCTAGGTTTATTGTTGTTGTCGCTAGGTTTATTGTTGTTGTCGCTAGGTCGAA
>NZ_LGSS01000019.1 GCF_001190785.1 Gottschalkia purinilytica
AACAATCCTTACTAGTAGCTTAATTTATTATGTCTAACTTTTTGGGGTCAGATCAAAATCAGCCTCTTTTATATTTAAATTATTTATATTTTAGATAGTAAATAGATAACATATTTTTATAAGATTCTTCTTCCTTATTAAGTGGAGAATATTGAACTATAAGATTTCCTTTATAATCAAAGCTAATATCTTTAGGAATTTTTTTATTTTCATTATACTTTTCTTTAAAAATCAACTTTTTATTTTTCTTTATGCTATAAAGTGAGACATTAGCTTTTTTATCTAAAAAAGCTAATTTATCTTCTTTTAGACTATAACGATTAATAGTACCTATTGTAGGATCAAACTCTTCATACTTATTCTTATTGATATCATAATATCCAAAACTTTGATCTTCCCATTCATTAAGATCATTAAAGTTTATCGAAAATATTTTATTATTATTATACTTAGCATAACTAGGATATAAAAATTCTGCTGGATATACTTCTAGTACTTCTCTACTGATATCATAAGCTTTATAATACGGTTTTCCATCTGTCAAGTCTGACCATATTATTTTATTGTCTTCCATATATAAAGAAGTGTTATACGCATCTACATTGTTTAACCCTTCTATATCCCTATAAGTATTAGTATTTAAATCAAGAATACGTATAAATCCTTCTTTATTTATATCCATGTGAACCCATACTATATAATGATCATAAAGATACGGTAGTTGTTTTTTGTAACTGTTAGCTTCAAATACTTTTTGGATTTTCCCAGTCTCCATATTCATCGACATTATATTCCACATATGTCCACCAGTATTTGAATCAACCCATACTAGCCAATCCTTATTTACTTCAATACCTTCTATTGCTGACTCATTGAAATTAGACTTATAAATAGTTCTTGCCTTTTTAGTATTAACATCCATTTTGACTATCTCGTTTAAAAATCCACTATTCTTACTATTTGTAGAAAAGTATAGTTCATTATCTCTTAAAGCCGGACTATTTACTTTTTTATAGTTCAAATCCAAGTTAAATACTTCATATCGTATATTATCAGCACTAGACTTAATAATGTTCTTTTTTACTACAAATATCACTATGATCATTAGTAAACAAGTTAGAAAAATTAATTTTTTTCTCATAAGCATGTCCTCCTGTGTTACCTTTTATAATAGTTAAATTGACTTTAAATCACAATGCTATAATTAATTTTACACTTGTTTACATATAATTCCAATACTTTTTTTTAAATTACTCCAAAATTATTATTTTATCTCCAGCTTTTACCTTACCACCTTTTAATACTTTAGTAAAGATTCCTTCATTAGGCATTACACATTTTCCTATTTCTTTAGCTATATTACACTTGCTATGACATTCCTTTCCTATCTGAGTAACTTCTTGTATTGTTTCTCCTATTTTTAATTTAGTTCCTATAGGTAACTCATATACAATTATTCCTTCAGTAGTAATATTTTCTGCAAATGCTCCATAATCTAATCCTTCTACTCCCATATTTTTCATTTTGTTTATACTTTCTATTCCAAGTAAACTAACTTGTCTATGCCATTTTCCTCCATGAGCATCTCCTTCTAATCCAAAGTCCTCTATAAAGTTCCCTTCATTTATTGGACTCTTAGATACTCCTTTTTTATCACTCTTATTTATCTGTAAAACTTTTCCTTCTATTTTCATAATTTATTCCCCCTAAACTAGGTAGTATTATTAACTAATTAATTACTCATTTCTTAAATATTCACCAGATTTTCCTCCGGTTTTTTTAATTAATCTCGCATTACTTATAACCATATCCTTATCTACTGCTTTACACATATCATATATTGTAAGACTGGCAATTGTTACTGCTGTTAACGCTTCCATTTCTACTCCAGTCTTACCTATTGTTTTTACTTCTGACTCTATTTCTATTTCATCTTCTAATATATTAAATCTTATATCTGCCCCAGTTAAAAATATATTATGGCACATAGGTATGAGATCACTTGTTTTCTTTGCTCCCATTATTCCGCCTATTTGAGCTACAGAAAGAACATCTCCCTTTTTTATAAGTCCTTCTTTTATCATTTTTATAGTTTCTTTTTTCATCTTTATAGAACATTTTGCTATCGCTACTCTTTTAGTATCATCTTTTTCTGTAACTTCTACCATGTGAGCTCTTCCGCTTTCATTAAAGTGAGTAAATTCCATAATCTAACCTCCTATTTGAAACATACTTTTGTTAGTATATACTCCTTTTTCCAACTGATGTTCCTCTGGTTTCTTTAGTATTGCTTCTCTTATTACCTTTTTTAAATCTTCTCCATCTCGAAGTGACTTTCTTAAATCTATTTCTTCATCTGAGTGAAGACAAAGCTTTAATTTACCTTGTGAAGTAAGTCTTAATCTATTACAGTTACTACAGAATTTACATGACATAGGACTTATAATACCTACTCTCCCTTTTCCATTAGGAAGTTTATAGTAAGTTGCTGGAGATGAAATATCTTCACTCTCTACCTTTACTAGTTCCTTCACTTTTTCTAAAACTATGTTACCAGATAAATAGCTGTTTTTATTCCAATTTAGTCCTTCACCTATAGGCATAAGTTCTATGAATCTAACATCAATTTTTTCAGCTTGTGTGATATATACAAAGTCCTCTATTTCATTTATATTGAACCCGTCTATCAATACAACATTTATTTTTATTGGATTGAGTCCTACTTTTTTAGCTTCCTCAATTCCATCTAATACATCTTTCAAATTTCCAGTTCTAGTTATATCTTTGTATTTCTCTTCATTTAGTGTATCTAAGCTTATATTAACTCTATCTAAACCCGCTTCTTTCAAATCTTTAGCATATTTCTTTAAAAGTATTCCATTTGTAGTCATTGATAAATCTTTTACCTTATCAAGACTTGATATCTTTCTTACTAATTCCACGATTCCATTTCTTACTAGTGGCTCTCCACCTGTAATTCTTATTTTTGTTATTCCTAGTGAAACTAAATTTTTTGATATTTCATATATTTCTTCAAATGTCAGTACATTTTCATGATTAATCTTATTGATACCATCTTCTGGCATACAGTATTTGCATCTTAAATTACATAAATCAGTTATAGATATTCTTAAATAGTTTATATCCCTTTCGAACGAATCTTTCATAATGATCACCTACTTATCTTAAGTTTAATATTTATAAAGATATAACTTCACCTATATTTGATATTTCATATCCGCCTAATTCTTTAATTTTACTCTTAAACTCTTGAGATTTTATTACATCTATAAAGTTCATAATTTTTTTATCATGTAAATATTCAAAAGAAGTTAAAAAATCATATTCCTCATAGGTAACTTCTACAAAGTCTAAATCTAAGGCCTTAGCTGATGATAATACTCCTAGTGCAGCATCAGCTCCTCCAGTTTTTACTGCCATAGATACAGCCATGTGAGTATTCATTTCTCTATCATATCCTTTTATTCTATCAGGATTTATATTTAATTTTTTCAAATTATAATCTAGTAATATTCTCGTACCCGATCCCTTTTGTCTATTAATAAATGTTATATTATCTTTAATAAGATCATTAAAATCCTTAATATTATGAGGATTACCTTTATTTACTATAAAGCCTTGGATTCTTTTAACACCTTTTATAATTGCCATTTTTTCATTAGGAAAATATTTTTTTACATAGCTTATATTATATTCTCCTGTTTCTATATCTAATAAATGTATAGGGGCAATGTGACATTCTCCCCTTTTCATTGCAAGTATACCGCCCATACTTCCTACATGTCCAGATGATAACTTAGTCATATCAGATATTACATCCATTATCAAATCATGGCTCCCTATTGAAACTAAAGTATCCTTTATTTTACTTATTGGCTTTAGTAGCTTTACATCTACAGTTTCTCCACCTTCAACACCTTCAGTATTTCGAGGTATTGTAACTATACCATCAGCTTTTACCAGACTCATAGTTACTCCTGCTCCTCCAGTTAAAGGAGTTGCGATAAGCCTATCTTTTACTACTCCTAAGTTTACTCTAACCAATTCTTTATTTTTAAATGAAGATACTATTCTTTTGGATATAATTGCTTGTTCAATTTCTTCCTTTTCTTCTTCTTGACCAGTATATTTATATATAATAGGTTTTACAAATGTTTCAAATACAAGGTAGGAGGATACAGGGTATCCAGGTATCCCTATTATAGGTTTATTATTAATTATACCCAGTATTGTTGGCTTTCCTGGTTTTAGTGCAATTCCATGAACTACTACTTCACCTATCTCCTTAATAATTTTCACTGTAAAATCCTTTGTTCCAGCAGATGATCCTGCATTTATTAATATAATATCGTTTTCTTCTGAACACTTTAGTATTTCTCTTTTTAATATGTCATAATCATCTTTTACAGGCCTGTATCTTTTTGGAACTCCTCCATATTCTTTTATAAGGCCTTCAAATACTAGGGAATTAGAATCAGATATTTTACCTACATCTACAGTATTTATATCTTCTACTATTTCTGAACCTGTAGGAACTATCCCTATATTAGGCTTTTTATAAACCCTAACCTTTTCTATACCACCACATACCAAAGCACCTAAGTCTATTGGTCTTATTTTATGTTTCGATGGTATTATCATTTCTGTAGCTACTATATCTTCTCCTATAGGTCTTATATGTTGCCAAGGATAAGCAGATTTTATTATTTTTATTTTTCCATCATCTAAGTTTATAACCTCTTCTATCATTATAACAGCATCAAATGGTGGTTCTATAGGATTTCCTGTATTTATATATTTATAATCTTTACCTTCTTCTAATATTTTAGGCGTAGATTCTGTAACGCCTACCATATCTTTTGACTTTACTAATATTCCGTCCATAGCTGCGGCATTATAGTGAGGAGATGACTTTTTTGCATATACAGCTTCATATGTTATCCTTCCTAATGCATCTACAGTATCTACTTCTTCCCAGTCTATATTTCTATATATTTTTTTGAAATAAAGCTCTTTTGCTTTTCCTACGTCTATGTTATCTATATAAACATTTCTTTCTTCTTTTTTCATATCACAGATTCTCCTTATCAGCTTCTATAGAAGGTAGACTTCCCTTTCTTCTCCCTTGTATACCCCTTCTTCATCAGAATGTATAACTATATATCCATTTGAACTTGACAGTAAAGTAATCATTCCTGATTTTCCAAATCTAGGAGTTGCATATAGTTTCCCATCTCTTTCTTCTAATGAAACCATCTGATACGTTGTCTTTCCTGGTGATGAACGAAAATTAAAATCAATTATGGCTCTAGTTTTATTCACCTGATCCTTTATATTCATAAGTTTTTTTATAATAGGTTCAACAAAAGCTTTAAACACTACTATAGATGATACTGGGTGACCAGGTAATCCAAATATTATCTTTCCATTGGCATCTCCTACTATAGTAGGCTTTCCTGGTTTTATAGATATTCCATGTACCAAAACTCCTTTACCCTCAAATGAATTTATAACATCATGAGTAAAGTCCCTTGTTCCTACTGAACTTCCACCTGACATTATTACTATATCTGAAGTATCTAATCCCTTTTGAACCTCTTCTTTTAGCATATCAAAATTATCTTTAACTATCTTTTTTTCTACTACTTCTCCACCTATTTTTTTTATTAGTGAATATAGTGCATAACTATTTATATCTCTTATTTTTCCTTTTTCTATTTTTTCATCTATATCTACAATTTCATCACCAGTAGATATAATATAAAATTTAAGCTTGTTGTATACTTTTACTTTAGATTTTCCAAGAGATGCTAATGCCCCTATGTCCTGAGGATTTAACTTCTTTCCTTTTTCTAGGACTACATCTCCATTTTTTGTATCATCACCTTTAAATATTACATTTTCCCCTGATGACACAGGCTTGTATACCATTATATTACTATCATCTAACCGCTCTACATGTTCTATCATTACAACTGAGTCTGCTCCTTTAGGTATCATGCCACCTGTAGGTACATAAACTGCATCTCCAAAGTTAACCTCGGCTTTAGAATCTTCTCCCATCTTTACTTCGCCTATTAAATTCAGCATACTAGGTATAGTTTCACTAGCTCCATGACTATCTCTACTTTTTATTGCATATCCATCTACAGATGATCTATCAAATTCGGGAACACATATATCAGAAACTATATCTTCAGCTAATATACGATCCAAGACATTTAAAATATCTATATTCTCAGTGTCTATTTTATAATCTCTAAAGTTTTTTATAACTATTTCTCTACCTTCTTCAATTGACACAACTTTGAAAAATTTCAATTTAGAATCCTACCTTTCCATTTTCAATATTTATTATTTCATCACACATTCTTTCTGCTTGATTTAAATTGTGAGTAACTATAACTATAGTAGAATTTTCTTTTTTATTAAATTGTATCACTTTTCTCTCTATCATTTCTAATGATTTCACATCTATATTTGAAGTAGGCTCATCTAGAAGAAGAAGTCTTGGTTCAAAAACTAAAGCTCTAGCTAATGAAACTTTTTGAGACTCTCCACCTGACAGAAGATTAGCCTTCTTATTTACTATGTTTGTTATTTCTAGCTCTTCTAATATATTTCTCACTTTATCTTTTATATCTCTTTCTTTGAATCCTCTTAATTTTAAAGGATATAGGATATTTTCATACACAGTTCTCTTAAATAAATAAGGCTTTTGACTTACTAATGTTATATTTTTATATATATTTTTATTTAATTTCCTATCATCATATCTTATATCACCAGTAAAAATATCATCTAATCCTGCTATTATATTAAGAAGTGTACTTTTACCAGCTCCATTTGGTCCTAATATACCAGTTATTTTTCCTGAATCTATTTTTATCTCGTCTATATTTAATATATTTTTTTCATTATAATATTTTTTTAAATTTCTTATGTGTACATTCATGTTAATCCTCCACATTGTAGGAATATATGATACTATTTATTCCAAAAGAAATTATAAGCAGAACTATTCCTAATGCTATTGCCATTGGATAATCTCCCATTGAGTTTAACATAGAAATTGACGTTGTTATTACTCTTGTATGTCCTTTTATATTTCCTCCAACTATCATAACTGCTCCAACTTCTGATATAGCTCTTGAAAATGATGTAACTATATTCATAAATATATCTACTTTTAATTCCTTTATTATAAGTAAAATTATATGAAATGTATTAGCACCTAATGTAGTTCCTGTCTTCTTTATAATATGTCCTCTACTTTTTGACATATTATATGTCAGTCCTAATATAAGAGGTGCGACTAAAACTGTTTGAGCAATTATCATAGCTGTAGGTGTATATAGAATATCAAGAAATCCTAAAGGTCCTCTTCTTGAAAGTAGTATAGCTATGAAAAGACCTACTATGACTGATGGGATACTCATAAAAGTATATAAGATTCGAGATAAGAGCTTTTTCCCTTTAAACTCCTTTATTCCTAGATATATTCCTAAGGGAATACATACTGTAGATGATATTATTGTTGCAAATGAAGAAACAAATACTGATAGTCCAATAATACTATATACTTCCTTATCAAAGCTTAATAAAAGTCTTATAGATTCCTTTATTCCGTCTAGTATATAGTCCATAACATACTCCTTTAACAAATTAAATTAAAATAATATAGTAAAAATTCTAAATCTTGTACTAAATAGCTAAACTTATATACAAAATTTAGAATTTTACTATGTTTATACCCTAAAATCTATTTAGCATTTGGTATAAATAAAGATTGTCCAAATTCTTTTTTACCATACTCACCTATTAATTTTTGAGTTTTCTCTGAAAGTATCCATTCTTCAAATTCTTTTGCACCGTCTTTATTTATCTTTTTATTTTTATTAGGATTTACTGGTATAATACCATATTGATTATAAAGATTATCTTCTTTCTCTATTACTATGTCTAAATCTAAAGTGTCTTTTAATTTTAAGTATGTTGCTCTATCTGTTATCGTATATCCTTGTTTCTCACTAGCTATCTTTAATACTTCTCCCATTCCACTACCTGCTGATACATACCATTTTCCTTCTGGTTTTAAATTAGCAGTTTCCCAAAGCTTTAATTCTTTTTTATGTGTACCAGATTCATCTCCTCTTGATACAAAAGTTCCTTGTTTATCAGATATTGTTTTTAATCCAGCTACTATATCATTTGGTGAATTTTCTTTTAATTTTAGTGGATCATTTTTAGGTCCAACTAGTATAAAGTCATTATACATTACATCATGTCTTTGAAGTCCATGTCCTTCTTTCACAAACTTTTCCTCATCTGATTTAGCATGAACTAGAAGTATATCTGCATCACCATCTTCACCCTTTTTTAATGCTTGACCAGTACCAACAGAAACTACTTTTACATCTATTCCTGTTTCTTCTTTAAATTTAGGAAGTAAATAATCTAAAAGACCACTATCTTCAGTACTCGTTGTAGTAGCAAGTATTATACTACCTTTTTCTTTTTTATCACTAGTATCTTTGCTCTTTTCTTGTTCATTTTTTGTAGTTGCGTTTTTATTTTCTTGTTCATTCTTATTGCTATTACTACATCCAGCTAATAAAGAAAATGATAATAAAACACATAAAATAACGCTAAGTAACTTTTTCATCTTGTCCTCCTTATATATGCTCTAGTTCTTTTAAGTTATATGTATATTGAGTCCTCTTAATTTCTTGAATTATAATACTCTTATAAAAAGCATTTTTTTTAGAAAATAAGAGAAAAATCAATGAACATACCTAATAAAATTTCTTGTAATAAATGTCACAGCTTTTAACACTGCTATAAATGTCTATTATATTTTTATAATTGTTTTGATAGATTCTCGTATTTATATATAAAAAAAATAGTCCTTATGAAAAGGACTATTTTTGAGTATGCATAGTTAACATACTCAAACCTTCCTTTCCAAGAGTGGGAGGCATAAAAATTTCTCTTTATACCCATGGGCCTAACTTCATAGTTTAAACCTTAGAAGTTTAGACTCGGAAAATTTGAATATATATTCATTTTTCGGCCTCTAACAAAACCTATTAAAGTTATATTAAGATCTTTAGCCATTTCTACAGTTAAATTAGTTGGAGCTGACCTTGATATTATAGCTGGTATTCCCCTTTTAGCTACCTTTATTAAAACCTCTGAAGATATTCTTCCACTTGTTAAAATCATTTTATCTTTTAAGTCTATATCTTCCATTAAAGTTTTTCCTAGAATTTTATCAAGTGCATTGTGTCTTCCTATATCTTCTTCAAATATTAATATATTGTCCTTATCACATAAGGCACAACTATGAACACCACCTGTTTTTAAGAAAAGTTCTGACTCTTTATTAAAGATTCTTATAAGTCTTATAATATCTTCCTTGTCTATTTTAAAGTCATGTTTTATCTTCTTAGATTTAAAAGAGTCTATGACATTATAAAAAACTGTACCTTTACCACAACCTGTAGTTATAGTTCTTTTACCATATAGTTTTTCTTTTAAGTTTGTTTTATTTTTAGTATATACATAAGCTATACCTTTTTTATGATCTATTTTTACGTCTAATATATCTTCTTTTGTACCTATAAGACCTTCTGAATGTAGGAACCCTATAGCTAGATGTTCTAAAGAACTTGGTGTACAAAGAAGAGTTATAAACTCATTATCATTTAGAAATATTGTAAAAGGATATTCAACTATAACTTCATCTGTTTCTTCAGCTACATCGTTATCTTTTATTCTTATAATATCAACTTCCTTAACTTCGTTCATAATATCGCTCCATTTAACTTTAATTTGAATAGTTTTTTATATAATTATCTAGTTCTTCTCTAGTATTTAAATTAATAAACATTTCCCATTTGGGGCTAAATTTTCTTGCTTGTTCTTCTTCTATATATAATGTATCTACCTTTTTTAATAACGAATTTACCGATCTTTTGTCTTCTTTTAAGTGTTCCTCTATTTCTTCAACTAAATCCTTTGAATAAAAACCATTAAACGCCTCTATCCAACCTCCTAGCCTGGTTATACAAGCTTTAGGATTAAGTTCATTTATCTTCTTTTTCATATATCTTATATACTCTAAATTTACGTTAGGCATATCACAAGCTATAAAGTAAGAATACCTACTACTTGCATTCTTAAGTCCTACATGAATACCACTTAAAGGACCCATACCTTTTATTATGTCACTTGTTATCTTATCTGAAAGTCCTACATAGTATTCTGGCTTATTTGTAACTATAACTATTTCTTCAAATTCTTCTTTAAGCTTATTTATGACAATATCCATAAGCCTTCTTTCTTTTATTCTTAGAAACTGCTTATCAAATCCCATTCTGCTACTTTTTCCTCCAGCTAAAATAACAGCCGTCTTAAACTTTTCCATAGTATCTCCTCAACTCTATCTCCCACACTCACTTGTCCTGCCAGTTAGAATCTCTAGTCCATGATGAACTGAATCTATAATATATTCTAAAGTTTCTCTAACAGCTTTCTGACTACCAGGTAAATTTATAATAAGAGTTTTATCATTTCTTATTCCTGCCATAGCTCTTGAAAGCATAGCTCTTGGAGTGATTTGTAAGCTAAAGTATCTCATTGCTTCTGGTATACCTGGAACTAATCTATCTACTACATTTAGAGTAGCTTCTGGAGTTACATCTCTTTTACTAAATCCAGTTCCACCTGTAGTTAAAATAAGATCTACATTAAGTTCATCTGACATATATATCATTTGTTGTGATAACATATCTTTTTCATCAGGAACAATAGTATATTTTTCTACTTTGTACCCTTTAGACTCTACTATTTCGATTATAGTTTTACCACTTAAGTCTTCTCTTTCTCCTTTAGATCCTTTATCACTAGCTGTAATTATACCTACTTTAAACATTTTATCCTCCCCAAGGAAGTGTCATATATTCCTTTATTCTTCTATCATATTCTTCTTTAAATATAGACTCATGACCTGCTTCCCAATTTGATAGTGTTTCAAAAAGTTCTTTTATAATAGGGTCATCTGCTTCTTTAGAAGCTTTTTCATAAAACTCTTTAAAATCTCTTTCAATAAGATAAGCCATTCTTAGTATAGTTATATCTGGAACATCACTTTCCTTTAAAGCTTCATCTATCTTCTCTTTTTTTGCTCTTTCTTCGAGAATATCTTTATCTGTATTTATAAAATTTTTATCTATTTCAAATGTGTCATTTTTTATATACCTATCTAAATGTCTCTTTAAAAAATTATAGTGTTCCATCTCAATATCAGCTAAACTTAAGAATAATTCTTTGGCAGTTTCTCTTAGAACCTGTTCTGCCTTTTCTTTAAAGAAATTATGACCATCAAGTTCCATTTGCATAGCATATCTTATTACTTGTTCATACTTTTTCATTTTAGCAACTCCTTTGTATTTTTTCTACATTCACTGCTGCAACTTTAAGTTCTGGTATTTTAGCAGCAGAGTCAGCCTTAGTATTTGTAAGGTAATTTGCGGCACCTTCTGCAAAATGAAACGGTATAAACATTACATTATCTTCTACTATATCTGTAACTTTAACTTTTATATCTATGCTACCTCTTCTTGATGTTACCTTAACTTTTTCACTATCTTTAACTCCTAGCTTATTTGCTGTTACTTCATTTATCTCTATATATGATTCTGGTACTTTTTCATTTAACTTCTCTACTCTTCCGGTCATAGTTCTAGTATGGTATTGGTAAAGTACCCTACCTGTAGTTAATATATATGGATATTCCTTATCTGTAGTTTCAGCACTACCTGTATGATAAACTGGAAAAAATAATCCTTTCCCTCTTGCTATGGCATCCTTGTATAGATATTTAGTACCTGGATGATCTTTATCTAAACATGGCCATTGTATCCCTTCAGTTTCTATCCTATCGTAAGTAATACCGCCATATTGTGGTGTTACACTTGCTATTTCTTCCATTATCTCTGAAGGGTGTCTATATTTTTGGGGATATCCTAGCTTATTCATAATCTCCATTAGTATCTGCCAATCTGCTTTAGAATCTCCTATTGATTCAATAACTTTTCTTACCCTTTGAACTCTTCTTTCTGTATTTGTAAATGTTCCATCTTTTTCAGCAAATGATGCTGCCGGTAAAACAACGTCAGCTAATTCTGCAGTTTCTGTTAAGAATATATCTTGAACAACTAAGAAATCGATCCTTTCTAATGAATGTTTAACATGATTTATATCAGGATCTGATAACATAGGATTTTCTCCCATTATATACAGCATCTTAACACTATCAAGTATTTCGGACATAGTCATTCCTACTTCTCTTGGTAAACTAACACCCCAAGCTTTTTCAAACTTTTCAGCTATCTCTTCTTTAAACACTTTTTGATATCCTGGCAAGTCTGACGGCAGTCCTCCCATATCACAAGCACCTTGTACATTATTTTGTCCACGAAGTGGATTTACTCCTGCATTTTCTTTACCTACATTTCCACACATAAGTGCTAGGTTTGATATTGCCATTACAGAGTTTGTTCCTGTTATATGTTGAGTTATACCCATTGCATAATATATTCCTGCTTTATCTGATTCTGCATACATTCTAGCTGCTTTTATGATATCATCTTTATTTACACCACATATCTCTGCTACCTTCTCAGGTGTATATTCTATAAGAGATTCTTTAACTTCTTCAAAGTTTTCAGTTCTTTCTTCTATATAATCTTTATCATAAAGTTCATTTTCAATTATATAGTTCATCATTCCATTTAAAACTGCTATGTTAGTTCCAGGCTTAATTTGTAAGAATATATCAGCTTTATCTGCAAGTTCTATTTTTCTAGGATCAGCTACTATTATTTTAGCTCCCTTTTTCTTAGCCTGTTTCATTTTAGTTGCTATAACTGGATGATTCTCTGTAGTATTTGAACCTATAATAAATATAACATCTGAATCAAGAACTTCATTTATGCTATTTGTCATAGCTCCACTTCCTAATGTAGTTGCAAGTCCTGAAACTGTAGAAGCATGACAAAGACGAGCACAGTGATCTATGTTATTAGTTCCTATGGCAGCTCTAAATAGCTTTTGGAATAGGTAGTTTTCTTCATTTGTACATCTTGCTGAAGTAAATCCACCTAAAGCATTAGCTCCGTATTTTTCTTTAGTTTCTTTTATTTTTGAAACTATCAGATTAAGTGCTTCTTCCCATGAAGCTTCTTCAAATTTACCATTCTTCTTTATAAGAGGAGTTTTAAGTCTATCTGGATGATTTATAAAAGGATAACCAAATTTACCTTTTACACATAAAAGTCCATTATTAGATGGTCCTTTATATGGTTTAGAGTCAACTACTTGGTTTCCTTTAGTTATTAGCTCTAATTGACAACCTACTCCACAGTAAGGGCAAGTTGTTAAGGTACTTTTAGTTTCCCATTCTCTAAAGCTCTCTCTAGACTTAGGCATTAGTGCTCCTACTGGACATGCTGATACACAGTTTCCACATGAAACACAATCTGAATCTTCTAGTCCATTTTTAGATGGAGTACCTACATGAGTTCTAAATCCTCTTTCATTTAATCCTATAGCTGATGTTCCCTGTAAATCACTACATACTCTAACACATTTACCACATAAGATACACTTATTTGGATCATGGTAATAAAAGTGATTACTATCATCTATTGGTAGGTTTCTTTTTTCACCTTTATAACTTCCTGCTTTAACATTATAATCATAACAGTAATTTTGTAATTTACAGTTACCTGATTTTTCACAAGTTAAGCAGTCATTTGGATGATTTGAAAATAAAAGATCTAGAATATCTTTTCTTGCTTTTATTACTTTTTTACTATGTGTTTCTATATTCATACCATCTTCTACTTTAAGAGAACAAGATGTTATAAGGTTTCTTTTTCCTTCAACCTCAACAACGCATAATCTACAAGAAGAATCTGGCTCTAGTCTTTCATCGTAACATAAAGTAGGTATATCTATTCCATTTTCTTTACAAGCTTGAAGTACCGTAATATCCTCATGGACTTCATATTGCTTTCCGTTAATAACTATATTTACCATATCTTTCTCTCCCTAATTATAATACTTTAACTTATTTAAATTAGTTTACCTACAATTAGGGTGTGCTATACTTAATAAAATAGAGAATCTTGTAAATATGTTAAATATATAGAATTAAATTTGAAAACTGATCTTAAAGTAATTCTTATCCTCCCCAAGGAAGTGTCATATATTCTTTCATTCTTCTATCATATTCTTCTTTGAATATAGACTCATGACCTGCTTCCCAGCCTGACAGCATTTCAAAAAGTTCTTTTATAACAGGATCATCTGCTTCTTTAGAAGCTTTTTCATAAAACTCTTTGTAATCTCTTTCAATTAGATAAGCCATTCTTAATATAGTTATATCCGGAACATCACTTTCCTTTAAAGCAGCATCTACATGTTCCTTTTCTGCTCTTTTTTCAAATATATCTTTATCTATATCTGCAAAGCTTCCATCTATCTCAAATGTATCATTTTCCATATACTTATCTAAATGCTTTTTTAGGAAATTATAATGATCCATTTCAACATCAGCCAATGTTAAAAATAACTCTTTGGCAGTTTCACTTAAAACTTGCCCAGCCTTTTCTTTAAAAAAGCTACTTCCATCAAGTTCCATTTGCATAGCATATCTTATTACTTGTTCATACTTTTTCACTTTAACAGCTCCTTTGTAACTTTTCTATTTTTACTGCTGCAACCTTAAGCTCTGGTATCTTGGCAATAGAGTCAAGTTTAGTATTTGTAAGGTAATTTGCAGCACCTTCCGCAAAGTGGAATGGTATAAACACTACATCTTCATCTACTATATCTGTAACTTTAACTTTTATATCTATACTACCCCTTCTTGATGTAACTTTAGCTTTTTCACCATCTTTAAGTCCTAGCTTATTTGCTGTTATTTCATTTATCTCTATATATGACTCTGGTACTAATTTATCTAAACCTTCTACTCTTCCTGTCATAGTTCTAGTGTGATAATGATAAAGTACCCTACCTGTAGTTAATATATGTGGATATTCTTTATCTGTAGTTTCAGCACTACCTGTATGGTAAACTGGGAAGAATAATCCTCTACCTCTTGCTATAGCTTCTTTGTGTAGATATTTAGTACCTGGATGATTTTCGTCTGGACATGGCCATTGTAATCCTTCAGCTTCTATTCTATCGTAAGTTATACCGCCATATTGTGGTGTTACGCTTGCTATTTCTTCCATTATCTCCGAAGGATTTCTATATTTTTTAGAATATCCTAATCTATTCATAATCTCCATTAGTATCTGCCAATCTGCTCTAGCTTCTCCTACTGGTTCGATAGCTTTCCTTACTCTTTGAACTCTTCTTTCTGTATTTGTAAATGTTCCATCCTTCTCAGCAAATGATGCCGCTGGCAATACAACATCAGCTAATTCTGCAGTTTCTGTTAAGAATATATCTTGAACAACTATAAAGTCCTTTTCTTCTAATGCGTGTTTAACATGGTTTATGTCAGGATCTGATACCATAGGGTTTTCTCCCATTATATATAAGAACTTAACGTTATCAAGCATTTCTGATATAGACATTCCTACTTCTCTTGATAAGCTAACATCCCAAGCTTTTTCAAACTTTTCAGCTATCTCTTCTTTAAATACTTTTTGATATCCTGGTAAGTCTGCTGGCAGTCCTCCCATATCACAAGCACCTTGTACGTTATTTTGTCCACGAAGTGGATTTACCCCTGCGTGTTCTTTACCTATATTCCCACACATAAGTGCTAGGTTTGATATAGATATTACAGAGTGTGTTCCTGTTATATGTTGAGTTATACCCATTGCATAATATATTCCTGCTTTATCTGATTCTGCATACATTTTAGCTGCTTTTATAATATCATCTTTATTTACACCACATATTTCTGCTACCTTCTCAGGTGTATATTCTATAAGAGATTCTTTAAGTTCTTCAAAGTTTTCAGTTCTATCTTCTATATAAGATTTATCATAAAGTTCATTTTCAATTATATAATTCATCATTCCATTTAAAAGTGCTATATTAGTTCCAGGCTTGATTTGTAAGAATATATCGGCTTTATCTGCAAGCTCTATTTTTCTAGGATCAGCTACTATTATTTTAGCTCCTTTTTTCTTAGCCTGTTTCATTTTAGTTCCTATAACTGGATGATTTTCTGTAGTATTTGATCCAATAACAAATATAACATCATTATTTACAACTTCGTCTATGCTATTAGTCATAGCTCCACTTCCTAATGTAGTTGCAAGACCTGCAACTGTAGAAGCGTGTCAGAGTCGTGCACAATGATCTACGTTATTAGTTCCTATAGCAGCTCTAAATAGCTTTTGGAATAGGTAGTTTTCTTCATTTGTACATCTTGCTGAACTAAACCCACCCAAAGCATTAGCCCCATGTTTGTCCTTAGTTTCTTTCATTTTTGATGCTATCAAACTAAGTGCTTCTTCCCATGAGGCTTCTTCAAATTTACCATTTTTCTTTATAAGAGGAGTTTTAAGTCTATCTTTATGGTTTATAAAAGGATAACCAAACTTACCTTTTACGCATAATAGACCATCATTAGGATTTCCCTTATGAGGCTCTACTCCAACTACCTTATCATTAGACACTATTAAGTCTAATTGGCAACCTACTCCACAGTATGAACAAGTTGTTCTTACTTTTTTAGTATCCCATTTTCTGAATCTCTCTCTAGACTTAGGCATTAGTGCCCCTACTGGACAAACTGATACACAGTTTCCACATGAAACACAAGTTGAATGTTCTAGTCCATTTTCAAATGGAGTTCCTACATGGGTTTCAAATCCTCTTTCATTTAAACCTATAGCTGATGTTCCTTGTAGACTATTACATACTCTAACACATTTACCACATAAGATACATTTATTTGGATCGTAGTAATAGAAATGATTACTATCATCTATAGGTAAGTTTCTTTTTTCTCCTTTAAAACTTCCTTCTACAACTCCATAATCGTAACAATAATCTTGTAATTTACAGTCTCCTGATTTGCTACAAGTTAAACAGTCATTCGGATGATTTGAAAATAAAAGATCTAGAATATCTCTTCTTGACTTTATTACTTTCTCACTATGTGTTTGTATATTCATACCATCTTCTACTTTAAGAGAACATGATGTCATAAGATTATTTCTTCCTTCAACTTCTACTACACATAGTCTACAAGAAGCATCTGGTTCTAATCTTTCATCATGACATAAAGTAGGTATATTTATATTATTTTCTTGGCAAGCTTGAAGTACCGTGATATTCTCACGGACTTCATAGCTTTTGCCGTTGATAGTTATTTTTACCATCGGCTTTTCCTCCTAGCTTTACTTATCATCTATTGAGTTTATTTTATCCAGTACGTCTCCTAGTCCTAAAGCTTCCTTCCAAGTAGTTTTAACAAATTTACCGTCTTCTTTCTTGTAAGGTTCTTGTGGATTATCAAGATATAGTAGCTCAGATGTAAGTCTTCCCTTTAAGCATAAAGGTCTTCCATTTGAAGGTGATTTAGCTCTTACAGCTACCTTTTTATTATTTTTTGTTAATACTTCAAAGTCACAACCATAATCACAAACTTTACATCTAACTTCTTCTACTTCTCCGTCCCATATTCTAGACTTTCCTATAATTCTCTTATCTAAAAGTGCTCCAACTGGACATACTGTTACACATCTATTACATGACACACAACTAGATTCCTCAAAGCTCAAATCAGCATCTGCTACTATTTTTGTATCAAATCCTCTTTGTGCAAATGAAAGTACAGCTCTATCTGAAACTTGTGCACAAGTTCTAACACATTTACCACATAAGATACATTTATCTTCATCCTTTAATATATATGGACTTGATGTATCTACAATGTGCTCTTTTCTAGCTCCATCATGTTCTCTAAACTTAACATTATACGTATAAGCATATCTTTGTAACAAACATTCTCCAGCTTTCTGACAAGTTAAACAATCATTTGGATGATTATCTAAAAGAAGCTGTAATATTTCTTTTCTGATAGCTAGTACCTTTTCAGTATTAGTGTGAACAACCATTCCATCTTCAACTTTTATAGAACATGAAGTTTGAAGCTTATTAACTCCTTCAACTTCAACTACACATAATCTACAAGCTGATACTACTTCTAGATTAGGATCGTAACATAATGCAGGAATTTCTATTCCAATTTTTTCAGCAGCCTGAATAATCGTATAGTTTTCAGGCACTGTTACTTTTTGCCCATCTATAGTAAGAGTTAAGTTTCTCATCATAATCCCCCTAAGTCTTATTTCTTAATTACTGCATTAACAGGACATGCTTCTACACAAGCACCACACTTCACACACTTTTCAACATCAATAACATGTCTTTGTTTTACTTTTCCGTCTATACATGATGCAGGACAATTTCTAGCACATTTTGTACATCCTATACAATCTTCTGTTATAAAGTATTGTAATAGTGATTGACAAGCCCCTGCAGGACATCTTTTTTCTTGTACGTGAGCTAAATATTCATCCCTAAAGTAGTTTAGTGTAGATAGTACTGGGTTTGGTGCAGTTTGACCTAGTCCACATAATGATGAAAGTTTAATTGTCTCCGCTAAGCTTTCTAGTTTCTCTATATCTTCTAATTCACCTTTACCATCTGTTATTTTTTCTAGGATTTCTAGCATTCTCTTAGTTCCTTCACGGCAAGGAGTACATTTTCCACAAGATTCTTCAACAGTAAAGTCTAAGAAGAATCTCGCAATGTCAACCATACAAGTATCTTCGTCCATTACTATCATTCCACCAGAACCCATCATTGATCCTAAAGCATTTAATGATTCGAAATCTATTGGAGTATCTATATTTTCTTCAGTTATACATCCTCCTGAAGGTCCACCTGTTTGAATTGCTTTAAACTTTCTTCCTCCAGGTATTCCGCCTCCAACATCATATATAACTTCTCTTAAAGTAGTTCCCATAGGTATTTCAACAAGTCCAGTGTTGTTTATTTTTCCACCTAAGGCAAATACTTTTGTTCCTGGTGATTTTTCTGTTCCTAATGTTTTGAACCAGTCTGATCCTTTTAATATAATTTGAGGAACGTTCGCATAAGTTTCAACGTTATTTATTAAAGTAGGTTTATCCCATAGACCTTTATTAGCTGGGAATGGTGGTTTATTTCTAGGCATACCTCTTTGACCTTCTATAGAAGCAATTAGCGCTGTTTCTTCACCACATACGAATGCTCCTGCTCCAAGTCTTATTTCCATGTCAAAGTTAAATCCTGTACCAAATATATTTTTTCCTAATAAGCCTTTTTCTTTTGCTTGATCTATAGCAACTTGTAATCTTTGAACTGCTATAGGATATTCCGCTCTTATATAAACATATCCTTCATCAGCTCCAATAGCATATCCAGCTATTGCCATAGCCTCTATAACTGAATGTGGATCTCCTTCAAGAATACTTCTATCCATGAATGCTCCTGGATCTCCTTCATCAGCATTACATAAAACATACTTTTTATCTCCAATAGCTTTAGCAGTGAATTCCCATTTTAATCCTGTAGGGAAACCTCCACCACCTCTACCTCTTAATCCAGAATCTTTCATAGCCTCAATTACATTTTCTGGTGTCATTTCATTTAATGCTTTATAAAGTCCAACATAACCATCGTATGCTATATACTCATCTATGTCTTCAGGATTTATAAGTCCACAGTTTCTAAGTGCAACTCTCTCTTGTTTTTTATAGAAAGTAACTTCGTCTATAGCTTTAATCTTATCTTCACTTATAGATTCTTTATATAATAAATCTTTAACTACATTTCCTTTTATAAGATCTTCTTCAACTATTGTTTCTACATCTTCTACTTTTATATGACTATAGAAAGTTCCTTCTGGATATACAACTACTATTGGTCCTGCCTCACAAAGACCAAAGCATCCAGTTTTTACAATATCTACTTTGTCATCTATATTTTTTTCTTTTAATAATCTGATAAATTCATCTTCTATCTTATCTGATTTAGATGAAGTACATCCTGTACCTCTACATAAAAGTACTTGCTTTGTATATAAACTTTCAACATTTGCCTTATCTTCTCTGCTTCTTAAGCATATTCTAGACAAAGTATTAGATTTAATTGTTTTTAAATCATCAAGCGTTATCATTACACTGCCCCCTGACTACTTTATTATTTATGATTTTGTATTAAAAACTAATTTATTGGGTAAATGAAAAATGAGTTGTTTAAAAATCTTTAGCGAAATGTGATAGTTTTAAGATTAACTAACTAATTAGAATTAAAACAAACAATACATCATTACATATTTTTATACTTTTCTAGTATTTCTGGAATGTCTTCTGCTTTTAATCTACCGTAAACTTCATCGTTTACTGACATAACTGGTGCTAATCCACAGGCACCTATACATCTAGTTGCTTGTAAAGAGAACTTTCTATCACTAGTAGTTCCTCCGACTTCTATACTTAAGTCTTTCTTTACCTTATCTACTAGCTCCTGAGCTCCTCTAACATAACAAGCTGTTCCTAGACAAATACCTATTTGATATTTTCCTCTTGGAATTAAAGTGAACTGTGAATAAAAAGTTATAACTCCATAAACTTCAGCTAGTGGCACTTTTAGTCCTTCAGAAATAATTCTCTGAACTTCAATAGGTAAATATCCAAATAAATCTTGTGCCTCGTGTAGTACTGACATCAAAGCTCCTTTTTTATCCTTATGATCTTCGATAATTCCATTAAGTTTTTTAATGTTTTCTTTATTATCC
The DNA here is from genome assembly GCF_001190785.1 of Gottschalkia purinilytica. NCBI lineage: Bacteria > Bacillati > Bacillota > Tissierellia > Tissierellales > Gottschalkiaceae > Gottschalkia > Gottschalkia purinilytica. Next base: position 20,909 of record NZ_LGSS01000019.1, read on the forward strand.
TCCCAATCAAACGTAAATTCCATTTTCTAGCCTCCCTTGAGATTGTTATATACTTCATATATGCTCAATATATGAACTATAGAATATTTTTATATAAGTTTTTTATTTTTTTATAAACCTCAAAAGCCATTAATCTAAAATATTCCTTAACTTAAGTTTAATATTAATAAACACATTGTGTCAATGAACGTTAATTTATCTACAATTTTTTTTAAGGTTAATCATACTTATATCTGCTTTATTGGCTTCGTTAAGTACCTATAAATGCACTTAGGTTTAAAATATAAAAATAAATATAATAAACTTACGATAATCTTGTATTTTGACTATTTATAGAACTTTAACGCAAAATATGACCATTTTTGATGAATTTAACGATATTACAAAGTTAACGTTTTCATGTTTAACCTTAAATGATTGTTAAATTATTGTTAATTTCACTATCCTTTAAAGTTATATTAAGGTTTCACATGAAACCTTTTAAAATAATTATTATAGCTTTTAATAAAATAAATAACTACTTTAGAATATTGTAATATCCCAAAGTAGTTATTTATTTTATCAATATGAAACAATTTCCGTATTAAAGTAGAGAACTACAATTATAATTAATAAAAAATGGCTTTAAAAATTTAATATTATACTCTACTAATCTTTAATAGTAACTACACCTTCAAAAAATACATTTCCTCTACCCCCTACTTTTATAGGGTACTCACATTCATCATTAATAATTTCACAATATATTTGACTTGGTCTTCCTATTTGTTCACCTTGTTTACACAATACTTCGCTATTTTTTATTAAATTATTTTTCTTTAAATAATATATAAGTCCTGCATTTGCTGTACCACTACAAGCACATTCTGTTATAAATGACATTGATTCAAACTGTCTACAATTAATAGTATCGTCTTCTTCCAATGAAAATATATGAAATCTAGGTTCAACTATACGTTCTAAATCTCTTGTTATCGTGTTCGAATTTACTTTTTGTGAATCAAATTGAAGCTTATTCAGTATATCTCTACTTTTAACTGGAATAATTATATCATATTTCCCGGTAAATAGAATTTCAGGTTTTATGTTTATAAAGTCTATTCCTATATCTTCTTTATCTATACTTAGTATTGAACTTATTTCATCTACATCATCATATTTACCTAAGGAAACAGGAGTATTGTGATACATTCCTACTTTCTCTATATTCCAATCCTTAAAATGTATTTCTATTGGGTTTGTACCTATTTTAGTATGTTGAAATACCTTTACAACACCTTGCGATATATTTGTTATATAACCTTTATTAGCTAATGTATAAAAAGTAGCTATAGTAGTATAACCACAAAAATCTATTTCTTCTTTTGATGTAAAAAACCTAACTTCAAAATTATCTTTATCTACTTGGTTTACAAATGATACTTTACTTAAATTAGTTAGTCGAACTATTTTAAGCATATCCTCATAACTTAAGTCTCTAGCATCAGGAACTATCCCTGCTGGATTTCCCCCAAAAGGCTTGTCTGCAAAAGCATTAGCCTGATACATAATCACTTGCATTTACTCAACACTCCTTAAGCCTATATTTATTAAGCATATTTGAAAAGCAATTACAATTTCTCTGTTTAATATTACAAAATTACAAACTTCTTATTATTATAATTTTTTCTTGATACATTGGAGTTAAGATCAAGTGTAGTATCATTCTTAATAGATTATGTTAGGATTTTGATAGTAAATCTAGTATTCTTTCAAGATGTTCATCATCATAGTATTCTATTTCTATCTTTCCTTTTTTCTTTCCTGTCACTATATGAACTTTTGTTCCAAGTGTTCTTCTTAAGCTTTCTTCTATTTCTAGTATTATCGGATCTTTTGTTTTTTCTTTCTTTATATTATTATCGTTTTTATTATTAATTTCTTTTATAATTTTTTCAGTTTCTCTTACACTTAAGTTTTTTTCTATAACTATTTGAGCTATTTTATTTTGAATTTCTTTATCTTCAATTGCTAATAATGCTCTTCCATGACCACTCGATAGTTTACCTTTTAATATTAGATCTATAATTTCATCTTGAAGATTCAATAGTCTTATTGTGTTAGTTATATATGGTCTACTTTTTCCTATAGCATTCGCAACTTCTTCTTGAGTAAGGTTATATTTTTCTATTAAACTTTTTAAAGCCATAGCTTCTTCTATAATATTTAAATTTTCTCTTTGAATATTTTCTATAAGAGAAATTTCTGTAGCCTCTAGTTGTTCTATATTTTTTATAATAGAAGGTATCTTTTTTATTCCAGCTATATTAGATGCTCTCCATCTTCTTTCTCCTGCTATTATTTCGTATCCATTTTCTTTTTTTCTTAATATAATAGGTTGTATAACACCATGTCTTTTTATAGACTCTGAAAGCTCATTTAAAGATTCCTCATTAAATTCCTTTCTTGGCTGACTGCAATTAGGTTCTATTAAATTTATATCTATATCTACAACTGATTTTTCATTTTCATCTATAGCCATATCCTCTAAAGAGTTTGAAGGAATTAGTGCCGATAATCCTTTACCTAATCCTCTTTTCTTTATACTCATTTTATATCACACCTTCTAAGTAATCTAAAAACTCATCTGCTAGCTCATCATATGCTTCAGCTCCTTTTGATTTAGGATCATAATCTATAACAGGAACTCCAAAGCTAGGAGCTTCAGCTAGCCTAATATTTCTAGGTATTATAGTTGTATATACTTTACCTCTAAAGTATTTTTTTACTTCATCTACAACTTGAATAGAAAGATTAGTCCTTCCATCAAACATACTTAAAACTACTCCTTCTATTTCTAAGCTAGGATTTAAGCTACTTTTTATAAGCTTTATAGTATCCATTAATTGACTTACTCCTTCAAGTGCATAGTACTCACATTGTATTGGTATTATAACACTATCTACTGCTACTAAAGTATTTATTGTAAGTAATCCTAGTGATGGTGGACAATCTATAAAGATATATTCATAATCATCTTTTATACTCTCTATAGCTTTTTTAAGAATAGTTTCTCTATTTTTCTTTCCAGTAAGTTCTATTTCTGCTCCTGCAAGTTCAACATTTGAAGATATTAAATGTAAGTTTTCTACGTTAGTTTCTATTATAGCATTTTTTATATCTTCTCCATCTATTAGAACGTTATATATTGACACAGGAACTTCTTTTTTATCTATTCCAAATCCGCTTGTAGTATTACCTTGAGGGTCTATATCTATAACTAATACTTTTTTACCTTTTCTTGCTACACAAGAACTTAAATTAACGTTGGTAGTGGTTTTTCCCACACCTCCTTTTTGATTAAATATAGCTATAAGTCTGGACATGCCATCACCTCATTTTAGGAACCTATATAATACTAAGTTAAAAATAAATAAAATTCATAAAATCTTACTATTTCTGATAGTTTCATAAGACTCAGAATTTTATTATATAAAGTCTATTTTTTTAGTAAAGATTTTTATAATATTTATATCATACAACTTTAAAAATATATCGAATATTGAATAAAATACATAGAACATATAGTTTTATATTCTATATACGATTTATAAAGTCCTTTAGATATATTACATATAAATGTTTAAATATCAAAACAATATATTTTATTTAAAAATATATATTAAAACGCTAAAAACATACTATTCTATATACTATTATTTAGCTATAAAAACATTTTGTCAAAGTATTTTTTTATTAATATTAGCTTTATTTAGAAATTTAAAATTTAAAAATATAAGTCTTCCTAAAACTGTGTTTTAAAAATCTTTATAATATAAAAAACTTAGCATAGTGAAATATTTTTATATACACTAGTAGCTAAGTTTTTTAATATTTTTAGTTTTAAATATTTATATTGAAACTATTACTTTTTAGGAATTTTAACTTTAACTTCTATAAAGTCTCCCATATCTTTCTGCTCATATTGAGCATCTACTCCACTATCTTTTATAGCAGTATACGCATTTTTAATAGTATTTAAATATATTCTAAAGTTTATTAAACTTTTTATATTCTGTCTATTTTTAGGCTCTTCTTCTTTAGTTAAATCTTCAAGTATATCATTAATAAGCTTCTCAGTTTTCTTAACTGTAAGTTCATTTTTTATCACTCTTTCTAGTACAGAAGCTTGTAATTCCTCATCAGGTAACTTTAACATTGCTCTAGCATGTCTTTCTGTTAATCCACTTTCTACTATACTTTTCTTTATACTATTTGGTAGCCTTAAAAGTCTTATTTTATTTGCTATAGTAGATTGATTTTTACCAAGCTTTTCAGCCAACTCTTGTTGTGTAAATCCATGATCATCTATAAGATTATGATATCCCTCTGCCTCTTCTATGAAATTCAAATTTTCTCTTTGTAAGTTTTCTAGTAAAGCCAATACTGCTGAGTCTATATCCTTAACATTAATAATAACTGCTGGTACTTTTTCTAGTTCTGCTAGTTCAGAAGCTCTTAATCTCCTTTCTCCTGCAACTAACTCATAACTTTCTTCGCCTATTTTCCTTACACTAATAGGTTGTAATATTCCATAAGTTTTTATGGATTGACTAAGTTCTTCCAAGGCACGTCTATTAAAAGTTTTCCTAGGCTGATAAGGGTTTGGCTTTATTTGTTTAATTGGAATGTAACATATCTCGTTATTTAAATTACTCATTAGATCATTCCTCTCCCCATTTACTTCTCCCCTGTTTATATTTTTAATTTCTCCAAAAAGGTTTATGTTCCTTCCTTAACAGTTAAAATTATTAAAGTTTCGTTTTACATTTTTTTTATTAATTTTATATTTTACAACGGTTTTTTCTTAGGTTTCCCTCCACCTCTAGGGTATTTTGTCGGAGTGTGACTTATTTTCCTTATAACTAGTAAGTTATGTGTTATATCACTATGAGGAAGTTTTATATCTATTTTATCTTCTATTTTACCTCCTAATAGCTTTATGGCATTTTTAGAACCCTTTATTTCTTCTTCTACATCTGGACCCTTCATAGCTATAAAGTATCCATCCACTTTTACAAAAGGAATGCAATATTCACTTAAAGTGTTAAGTGATGCTACAGCTCTTGATACTGCTATATCAAACACCTCTCTATATTCTTCTTTCCTACTATATTCTTCTGCTCTTCCATGTAATGTAGTTATACCTTTTAGGTTAAGTTTATCTATAACTTCATCTAAAAACTTTAACCTCTTGTTAAGCCCATCTAATAAAACTACCTCTGCTTCTTCATTTACTATTTTTATAGGTACCCCAGGAAATCCTCCACCTGTACCAATATCTATTATCTTTTTACTTCCTTGTAATTTATTAGTTTTAAATATGGAAATACTATCTAAAAAATGTTTTATATCAATCTCTTTGTCATCTGTAATTGCAGTTAAGTTAATTTTATCATTCCAGTCTTTCAGGAGTTCCTTATATATATTAAATTTATCTATTTTTTCATTATCGATACTTATATTTAGTTCTTCAATACCACTTTTTAATGTATCTACATTACTCATTATTTTCACTCCTGTTGCCCATTCTTCTCTGTTGCTCTAAATATATTAACAGTACATTTATATCTGCAGGTGAAACACCTGATATTCTTGATGCTTGACCTACTGATTCTGGCTTTATCTCTTTTAGTTTTTGTCTAGCTTCTAATCTTAATCCCTTTATATCTTCATAATTCATATCGGAAGAAAGCTTTTTACTTTCAAGCTTTCTAAATTGTTCTATTTGCCTTAATTGTTTCTCTATATATCCTTCATATTTTATTTGAGTCTCAACTTGCATTCTAGATTCTTTATTAAGATCAGGTCTATCTTGATCTAACTTAGAAAGTTGATCGTATGATAGTTCAGGTCTTCTTATAAGATCATAAAGAGATGTTGGTGTTTTTAAAGCTGATGTTCCTAAGCTTTCTAAAAGCTCATTATTTTCTTTTGTAGGTGTTATTTTCCTTTCTTTTAATCTATTTAGTTCTTTTTCAACTTCGTCTTTTTTCTTAAGTAATCTTTTATATCTTTCTTCAGTTGCAAGTCCGACCCTATATCCCTTCTCAGTAAGCCTTAAATCTGCGTTATCTTGTCTTAATGTAAGTCTATATTCCGATCTTGAAGTCATCATCCTATATGGCTCGTTAGTTCCCTTTGTAACTAAATCATCTATAAGTACACCTATATAAGCTTCTGATCTATCTAGTATTAGAGGTTCTTCTCCCCTTAATTTAAGTACTGTATTAATTCCTGCTATTATACCCTGTGCTGCTGCTTCTTCATATCCTGAAGTACCATTAATCTGTCCTGCAAAAAATAAATTCTCTATATCCATAGATTCAAGTGATCGCTTTAGTTGTGTAGGATCTATACAATCATACTCAATAGCATAAGCACCTCTCATTATTTCAACATCTTCAAGTCCATCAACTGTTTTCATCATTTTCAATAATACATCTTCTGGTAAAGTTGTAGACATTCCTTGTACATACATTTCAGCAGTGTTTCTTCCTTCTGGTTCTATAAAAACTTGATGTCTGTTCTTATCTGAAAATCTTACAACTTTATCTTCTATAGATGGACAATATCTTGGTCCTACACTTTCCATTTGACCAGAATACATTGGAGATCTTCCTAGGTTTTCCATTATTAACTTATGAGTCTCTATATTTGTATAAGTCAAATAACAAGATACTTGTTCTACGTCTATCTTGTCAGTTAAAAATGAGAAAGGTATTATTTCATCATCACCAGGTTGAGCTTCCATCTTACTAGTATCTATACTATTTCTATGAATTCTAGCAGGAGTACCTGTTTTGAACCTTCTCATTCTAAATCCTAATTTTTTTAAACACTCTGATAATTCATTTGCGGGAAATAATCCATTTGGACCTCCTTCATAGTTTAACTCCCCTATGAATATCCTTCCCTTTAGATAAGTTCCTGTAGATACTATAACAGCATCTGCATCATATCTTGCACCTGTCTTAGTTAATATCCCTGTTACTTTTCCATCTTCTACAAAAATTTCTACTACTTCACCTTGTTTTAAATCTAAATTCTTTTCATTTTCTAAGACTTGTTTCATTTTAAGTTGATAATCTACTTTGTCAGCTTGAGCTCTTAAAGAATGAACAGCCGGTCCTTTAGAAGTATTTAACATTCTACTTTGAATCAAAATATTATCTATATTCATTCCCATTTCTCCACCTAAAGCATCTACTTCTTTTACAAGATGTCCTTTTCCAGTTCCGCCTATTGCAGGATTACAAGCAAGTAATGCAACAGCATCTAGACTCATAGTTAGTATTAGTGTATTTTTTCCCATTCTACTACAAGCTAGTGCTGCCTCACATCCTGCATGTCCAGCTCCTATAACTATTACATCATATTTACCTGCATGATATTCTATAGCTTTATTCATTAAAAGGATAACCTCCTTATTTTCATTAGTTTTTACTTTCCAATACAGAAGTTAGCAAATATCTTATCTATAATATCTTCTCCTACTGTATCGCCAGTAATTTCGCCTAAGTTTTCCCAGCAATTTTTCACATCTACTTCTACACAATCAATTGGAAGCCCTATTCTAATTGATTCTAGTGCTTCTTGTATGTTTTCTTTAGATTTTAATAGTTGATTTCTATGTCTTACATTCGTAACTATAGTATTATCTTTTATTTGAATTTCTGATGATAAGAACATGTCTTTTAAAGTTTCTTCTAAGATATCAAGTCCTTTTCCTTTTATCATAGAAGTATTTATTATTTTTTTATTAGGTAGAAGTTTATTTATTTCATCTTCACTTATTTTTATTGGTAAATCTGTTTTATTAAGAAGTATTATAGACTTTTTATCTTTTATTAATTCTATTATTTCTAGATCTTCCTTTTCTAACTCTCTAGATGTATCGAAGACAGCAATAGCTAGATCAGATTCATTTAATATACCTTTAGCCTTATCTACCCCTATTTTTTCAACTAAATCTTCAGTTTCTCTTATACCTGCTGTATCAACTAGCTTTAAAGGTACTCCTTTTATATTAATATATTCTTCTATGATATCTCTTGTAGTTCCTGGTATATCTGTAACTATAGCTCTATTTTCTCTAAGTATAGCATTCATTAAAGATGATTTACCTACATTTGGCTTTCCAAGTATTATAGTTTTTATACCTTCTCTTAATATTCTCCCTGTATATACAGTATCTAAGAGTTTATTTATTTTTTCTAAAACTTCTTCTCCTTGGCTTTCAAGTTCCCCATAAGTTATTTCTTCTACATCATGCTCTGGAAAGTCTATAGACGCTTCTATATGAGCTAACATGGCAAGTAATGTATTTCTCATGTCTGATACTTCTCTAGAAAGACTACCTTCTAGTTGATTTAGTGAAACATCAAAACTAGAATCTGTCTTAGCACTTATAAGATCCATTATAGCTTCTGCCTGTGCCAAATCTATACGTCCATTTAAAAATGCTCTTTTTGTAAATTCACCTTTTTCAGCTATTCTCGCTCCATTTTCAAGAACTACCTCAAGTATTCTTCTTACTGGTACCATTCCACCATGACAATTAATTTCAACTATATCTTCCTTAGTATAAGTATTTGGTCCTTTCATATAAACAACTAATACTTCATCTATCTTTTTTTCATTTTTAGGATCTATTGCATATCCATAATTAAGCTTTCTTTCTTCACACTCTTTTAAAGATTTTACTCTTTTACTTCTAAAAATTTTATTTCCTATATCTATAGCGTTTTTACCACTAATTCTTACTATTCCTATACCAGCTTCTCCTGGTGCAGTAGCAATAGCTGCAATAGTATCAATATCCATTTTATCACCGTTACAGAAAACTTATAAAACTCTATAAAAATATTATAAAAGTTTATGTTTCCTTCCTTGTTCACCGTATCCACTTTTGGATTTATCCTACTCGTGTGGTTTTGATACTCAAAAGGCTTTAATTCCCCACTAACGTATGGGTACACTTTAGTAATTCCTTTTTATTGGTTAATTACTAATTGACCATAGTTTTTAAGGTTTAAACTTGCATTTTTATCCCTATCTATTTTAAGTCCACAACTACACCTATAAATTCTATCTTTTAACTTTAAGTCTTTGTTTATGTTTCCACATTCACTACATCTTTTACTTGATGGGAAAAATCTATCTGCTACTATAAGTTTTATATTATTCCATTCTGATTTGTACTGTAGTTGTCTGAAAAATTCATAAAATCTTTGTTGTTGTATTGCTTTGGATAAATGCCTGTTTTTCATCATACCTGATACATTCAAGTCTTCTACTACAATAAAACTTGGTTTTCGTTTTATTATTTCGCTAGTTACTTGATGGGAATAATTATGACGAATGTTTGTTAGCCTTTGATTAAGAAACTTAAGCTTTTTTTCTAGTTTTATAATATTGTTTGTTTTCTTGTAACAGTTTCCCTCCCTTCCTTTTTCGTATTTTCTTGATACTTTTCTTTGAAGTCTTTTTTTTCTTTTTTCTAATTTTTTTACCTTTTTAGTTTTATTTATATTGTTATAAGGTTTTTCTACATTTGAACATATTGCAAGTTTTTCTATTCCTAAGTCTATTCCTATGCCTTCATTTGTTGGTATTTCTTTTGTATCTTCGTATTCTATACCTACACTAATCCACCAGTTTAGTCCATCAAATGATACTCTTGGATTTATATATTTTATTTTTTCTCCATAGGGTATTCTCCCTCGTTCACATAGTCCTAACCAGTTTAGTTTTTGTTTATTTCTTTTTCCACTAGTTGTTAACTTTTCCAACTTTACATGAGTCTTATTAAATTGTATCTTTTCTGTATCTACATAGAATTTTGGTGCTGACCTTTTTCTACTTTTAAATTTAGGAAATTTACTTAATCCTTTAAAAAATTTTAAATATGCATCACAAGCATCTTTTATAGCTTGTTTAGTTATATTATTAGAATAATTATTTAACCATTTGTATTCTTCTGTTTGCTTTAACTTTGTAAATTCTTTTCTTAATTCACTATCTGAAATGAATTTACCGTCATTTTTATAGTTTTCTTGTTGTCTTGATAATGTCCAATTATATGCAAATCTTGATACTCCTGCACTTTGAAATAGCTTAATTTTTTGTTTATTATTAGGTTTAAGCATTACCTTAATTCCCTTAATCATTTAAGTTCACCAATTCTTTAATCATTTTTTTTGCTTTATTAGCCCTTCTACCTTGTAACTTACAACTAAATACAGTTACTATTCGTATTAGATCCTTAACTAATTCTTGTTCTTCTGTCTTTTCTGTATTACCTATAATCTCAATTTTAATTCCATATTTATTACATAGATTTTCTATAAGTTCAAATCCAAATCTTGTTAATATATCTTTATATAGAATCACTATTTTTTCAACTGTTGTTGTGAATAATATCTATATCCGCTCTTTGTAACATGGTGCAGTTTAAGTGTGTTATTTTTATCTCAATTTCTTAATGTTTGTTCTGTTTTTCCTATTAGTTTTGCAAACTCTTCAATTGAGTAATATTTCAAGCTAATCATCTCTTGAAATAATCATATATTAAATATTGAAATATTTGAATTTATTTCTATAAACTTTTATAATTATTTTTTAACTGTTGCTTTCCTCTTCTTTTAGATTATCTATATTTTAATCTATGAGTTATTTTCCTTTATTTTTTAGACACATATTTATAGTATACCAAATTTGACTATTTAAAATAATATCTTATTTGAATAATTGATAACATCAAATTTACAAAACTACATTAATTACTATAAATAGTCAATATAAAAATAAAATTTTATTGTGGATAAGTTATGCTATTTAAAATAAAAAAATTGTAATCAAGTTACCCACAGCATTAGAAGGTATATAATAAATTTCTAACCTGTGGATTATTTGTTAATAACATTTCTATAATTCACAGGTTAGATATAAAAATTTGTAATTTACCTATATTTATAAAGTGAATCTAAGCTTCTAATAAATCAACATATAAAAATGAATTAACTTTAAATACTCATTTTAAAAACTTATTTGATATATGCTAAATATAAATTGATAAATAAAAAGTCTAGTATTTTTTCATACTAGACTTTTTTATTTCGTATTATTTAGCTTGTATTACAATTCTCCTAAACGGTTCTTCACCTTCACTATAAGTCACTATACCAGAATCATTTTGTAAAGCTGAATGAATTATTCTTCTTTCATATGGATTCATAGGTTCTAGTCTTATAGGTCTTCTTGATGTTTTAACAGTTCTAGCAAGTTTTTTTGCTAATTTTATTAAAGTCTCTTCTCTCTTTTCTCTATAATTCTCTGTATCTATCAGAACTCTAATGTATTTTTCTCTATTTTTATTTATCATTAAGCTTAATAAATACTGTAAAGAATCTAACGTAATTCCTCTTTTCCCTATTATAATTCCTTTGTCTACACTATTTATGTTTATTATATCTACGAAGAGATCTTGTCCATCTCTATTTATATTAGCATCAGCTTTTATATTCATTTTTTCAAATACTTCTTTTAAGAATTTCTCTGATAAAGTTATAGGATCATTTGTTACTGTAACTTTTATTTTAGCATCCTTATTTCCCATAAGTCCAAAAAATCTTTTAGCCGGCTCTTCAAGGATTTCTATACTTATATCTTCTCTCTCTACACCTAGTTCAGCCAATGCCAAATTTATAGCATCTTCAACAGTCTTAGCTGTTTTAACTACAGACTTCATCTTAACTAGATTCCCCCTTAAGGTTTACTATAGTCTTATTAGTAAAATACTGTTGTACTATTTGGAATATATTGGATACTGTCCAATATAGAGTAAATCCTACAGGATAAGTATATCCAAAGACTAAGAACATTATAGGCATAACTATAGTCATTGTCTTCTGAGTAGCTTGAGCTTGCTGATTTTGTCCTGAAGATCCTTGTTGATTCTGTGCTGACATCATTTTACTAGATAAATAAGTTGTAAGTGCCGATAATATAGCTATAATTGGTATAGTAATTCCAGCTATCTGTAAATCATTAGAAACTCCATTAACTATCGCTGTAGGTTGAAGAGCTATATCCTTTATCCAAAGAAATGCTTTATTTATTTGATCAAATAAAGCTTGATTTCCAAATACATATTTTACAGGTTGTTGCATAACTCTAAAGTATGCGATAAGGATAGGAAATTGAATTAACAGCGGTAAACATCCTCCTAATGGATTTACATTATATTGTTTATATAATTCAAGTGTTTTTTCATTTAAAGTCTGAGGATCATTCTTATATTTTTTCTGTAATTCCTGTAGCTTTGGTTGTACAACTTGAAGATTTTTCATAGATTTGGCTTGTTTAATGTTGAGTGGTAATAATAGTAACTTAAATATAATTGTAGCTACAATTATAGCAACAGCATAAGCCGATAAATACTTAAAGTCTAAGCCTATACTTACAGATGTATCATATACAAATTTAAGTAAAAGACCTAGTGGTTTTGCAAATAAATCTATCATTCGGTAGCCCCCTCTCTATTTTAAAGGATCATGTCCTCCTGGGTTAAATGGGTTACACTTTAAAATTCTTTTTAGGCTCATAAAACCGCCTTTTATTATTCCATATTTATTTATAGCCTGAATAGAGTATTCAGAACACGTAGGATAAAATCTACAAGATTTTGGTTTCATAGGAGAAATAAATCTTTGATAAAACTTTATAATAGCCACAGCTATAGTTCTCATACTATTAGTCCTTTTTTAATAATCCAGATATTTTGACAAGATGTAATACAGCACTCTCTACTGCTTTATAGTCTATATCTTTAGCATTTGCCCTAGATAAAAAAATCATATCATACCCTTGTCCTATCTTGTTTTGGTTAAGTCTATATGCCTCTCTTAACCTTCTCTTAAATTTACTTCTAACTACACTATTTCCTAATTTTTTAGTAGTGGCAAATCCCACTCTATTATAAGATAAGTCATTTTTAACAAAAAAAAGAACCAAGTATTTATTTGCAAATGATTTCCCTGTGTCGTACACTCTCCTAAACTCTCTATTACTCTTCAATCTTTGTTTCTTTTCCATTTTTAGAATACTCCTTTTAAGAAACCCTTAAATTGAATAAAAAGGCCACATTAATGCGGCCTTATGCTGACAATTTTTTTCTGCCTTTTTTTCTACGTTTTCTTAAGATTTCTCTTCCTGATACTGTTCTCATTCTTTTTCTGAAACCATGTTCTCTACTTCTTTGTCTTTTTTTAGGTTGATAAGTTCTTTTCACTTAAAGTACACCTCCTTCAATTATCAGTGTTTATATATTAAAAAACACCCGTACTATCGATTTAATTATACTTAGACATATATCTGATTATATTAGTAACACCATCTAATGTCAAGAAATTATATATAAAATATATATAAAAAATGTAATTAATATGTATTTCTTTATATGTTAATATTTTTTTCAACAATATGTTATCTATGTGGATATCTTTTATAATACTGTTGATAATTATATTTTTTTCTGTTATTATAATATGGCAATGTGGATTATTTATTAACAGCAATATTTTTATCAACATTCTGTGGATAATGTTGTGTATAACTTTTAATAATATTAATAATATTTTGTATAATCTTCCTAATTAACGCTATTATTTATTCACATTTCATATTTTACTATGGTTGTGAATAATTACATATTATTGTATTTGTACATATCTTTCTAATTTTTATCCACATATTTTTTGTTCTCTATGTTAATATTATTATTTAAAAAATTATTTGATTTTATTATATTATATTGTGGATAAATCTGTATATAAGTATTTAAAAAAATTAATCTGTCTATAATTTTTTAAATAGATAGGAGGGAAAAAGATGGGTTTGAATTTAGATGAAATTTGGATAAGTTCTCTCAAACTCATAAAAAGTGAACTAACTGATGTAAGTTTTAACACTTGGCTTAAGACAATTGAACCTATAACTATAAATGATAATAATATAGTCTTAGGTGCTCCTAATGAATTTACCAAAGGAATCTTGGAAGCTAGATATTTAACTTTGATAAAAAATGCATTAAAACAAGTATCTGGTACGGATTTTGAAGTGAGCTTCTTAATTCCTGGTGAAGAGATATCTAGTGACGTTGAACAACCTAGTAGTAATCCAATTAATGATATCAATTCATCAAGATCTCAGTTAAATCCAAAGTATACTTTTGATACTTTCGTTATTGGTAATAGCAATAGGTTTGCTCATGCCGCTTCTTTAGCAGTTGCAGAAGCTCCTGCAATGGCTTATAATCCATTATTTATATATGGAGGAGTTGGACTAGGTAAAACCCATCTAATGCATGCCATAGGACATTATATATTAAATCAAAACCCTAAAGCCAGTGTAGTATATGTATCGTCAGAAAAGTTCACCAATGAGCTTATAAACTCAATTAGAGATGACAGAAACGTAGAATTTAGAAACAAATATAGAAATGTAGATGTACTACTAGTGGATGATATACAATTCATAGCAGGAAAAGAGCGTACTCAAGAAGAGTTTTTCCATACTTTCAACGCTCTACATGAGGCCAATAAGCAAATTATTATTTCAAGTGATAGACCTCCTAAGGAAATTCCTACTTTAGAAGACAGGCTAAGATCGAGATTTGAGTGGGGACTTATAGCAGATATCCAACCACCTGATCTAGAAACTAGAATTGCTATATTAAGAAAAAAAGCTAAAGTAGAGAACATAGACGTTCCAAATGATGTGACTCTATATATAGCAAGTAGAATTCAATCAAACATTAGGGAACTAGAAGGAGCTCTCATTAGAGTAGTAGCTTATTCTTCTCTTACTAATAGAGAAGTTACTGTAGACTTAGCAACTGAAGCTTTAAAAGATATAATATCTAACACGAAACCTAAAGAGATAAATGTAAAGTTAATAAAAGAAGTAGTAAGTAATAATATGGGTGTAAAAATAGAAGATTTCAACTCTAAAAAAAGGACAAGGGCTATTTCCTATCCTAGACAAATAGCTATGTATCTATGTAGAGAGTTAACTGATTTATCCCTTCCTAAGATAGGTGAAGAATTTGGAGGCAGGGACCATACTACTGTTATACATGCTTACGAAAAAATTTCTAATAATATAGAAAAAAGCTCTGAATTAAAATCAAGAATAGAAGAATTGACTAAAGAAATCACAGGAAATTAATTAACAACCCTATGTTGATAAGTAGTTGATACTTTGTTTATATATTTTTCTTTTTTTCTTCTAGCTTAATTGTGTGGATAATTGTATAATATATATGAACATGTTATTAACACCTTTAACATGTTGTATTTTGTGCTACTTGATAACTTATCCACATATAAACAGGTACTATTACTATTACTACTAAGTTTAGTTAATATATTTATAGAAAAAACAGCGAAGGAGGTTATCCACAGTTGAAATTTACTATAGATCAAAACGAACTTTCAAAATGTGTTAATATAGTTCAAAAAGGAATTTCATCAAAGACAACATTACCTATATTGAATGGTATTTTAATATATGCAAAAAATGATAAATTAACTTTAACTGGTACGGATTTAGAGATAGGTATAGAAACTTCTATAGATTGTAATATAGAGGAAGAAGGAAGTATTGTTATAACATCAAGAATATTTGGAGATATAATAAGAAAATTACCTAACTTACCAATAAATATAGAAGTAGATGAAAAGAATAATGTTCATATAACTTGTGGATTATCTAAGTTTAATATAGTTGGGCAACCATCTTTAGAATATCCACAGCTTCCTCAAATAGATAATAAAAATTCTTTTGAAGTTCCAAAAGATTTATTAAAAAATATGATTAGACAAACAATATTTGCAACGGCACAAGATGAAACTAGACCAATACTAACAGGAGCACTTTTAGAAATAAATAATGAAAATGCAGCTCTAGTAGCATTAGATGGATATAGACTTGCTTTAAAAAATGCTTCGGTTAACTATAAAGAAGAAATAAAAGTTGTAATACCGAGTAAAACATTAAATGAAGTAAATAAAATATTAGATGATGATGATTCTGATATAGAAATATCGTGTACGGATAATCATATTATATTTAATTTAGGAAATACTGTTATAACTTCAAGACTGTTAGAAGGACAATTTTTAAATTATAAAGATATTATAAGAAATGAATATAAATCTAGAGTAAAGGTAAAAACTAAGTCTATACAAGAAAGTATAGAAAGAGCATCTTTACTTGCTAGAGAAGGTAAAAATAACTTAGTTAAATTTGATGTATCAGACGATAAACTTGTAATAACTTCAAACTCAGAGATAGGTGATGTTTATGAAGAGATACCTATAGAGCTAGAAGGAAATGTTATACAAATAGCATTTAACTCAAAATATATACTAGATGGAATAAGAGTTATAGATAGTGAAGAGATAATACTTAATTTAGTAAGTAATGTTAACCCTTGTATCATAAAACCTGTAGAGGACGAAAGCTATACTTACTTAATATTACCAGTAAGATTAGCTTAATATATAAAATATATAAAAAAAACCTTAAACTTTTAAGCGTCATTAATTTTTTTATTTAAAACCAACCAACACTTTTATCTTTATTCGTTTTAGACACCTATTTGTTAGGTGTCTATTATATTTAAGGAGGAATAAAAAATGCAAGAAATTAAAATAAATACTAAATTTATAAAGCTAGACCAATTTTTAAAATTTGCTGGTATATCACAAACAGGTGGAGAAAGTAAATTTATAATAAAGAATGGTGATGTAAAAGTAAATGGAGAGGTTACTTTTGAAAGAGGGAAGAAGATAAGAAAAGGAGATATAGTGGAAGTTGCTGATCAAGATACATTTACTATAAAATAGTTTTTATGCTATGAAATTAAAAAATTGTATTGGTCAATATTAATTCTCGGCAAGACTTATCAAAACATGATATAATGTATTAGCTAGAAAACTTTACTAGGAGAGTGTTACCTGTGTATGTAAAGAGCATTAGACTAATAAATTTTAGAAACTATGATAATCTTAAAATTGAACTTAATAAAAAAATAAATATTTTTTTAGGTGATAATGCTCAAGGTAAGACTAATTTACTAGAGTCTATATATATATGCTCAAGTGGCAAATCATATAGATCTAGTAAAGACAAAGAGATAATAAATATTAAAAAAGATAAAGCTTATGTAGGAATTGAAGTTGAAAAAGATAACTTTAACAAATATATAGAAATTAAATTTGAAAAAGATAAACCTAAAAGAATTAGAATTAATAAGATTGAGCTAGATAGAGTTTCAGAACTAATAGGAAACTTAAATGTGGTTATATTTTCACCAGAAGATTTGAAACTAGTGAAGGAAGGTCCACTAGAAAGACGAACTTTTTTAGATACGGAAATTTCCCAAATAAAGCCTAAATACAAATACAATCTAAATAAATATAATAAAATACTTATTCAGAGGAATAAACTTCTAAAAAGTTCTCAATTTGACAATAATAACTTAAAGACAATAGATATTTGGAATGAGCAATTATCTAATATAGGGTCAGAGATTATCATAAGTAGAACTAACTTTTTAAGAACACTTTCTAAAATATCAAAAGAAATCCATAAAAAGTTGACAGGCTCTAACGAAGAATTAGAGGTAAGATATGTTCCATCTTTTAATATCAAGGATATAAATAAAGATAAGCTGAAAGAACAGTTTAAAGAAATTTTGAACAAAAATATAGAAAAAGATATAGAAAAAGGAACTACAGAATACGGTCCTCACAGAGATGATATAGATATTATTATAAATAATATGCCTTGTAGAATATATGGATCACAAGGTCAGCAAAGAACAGCTGCACTTTCTCTTAAATTAGCAGAGGTTGAACTTATAAATATGGAAGTAGGAGAATACCCTGTTTTACTTTTAGATGATGTTCTATCAGAACTTGATATAAATAGAAGAAAATACTTACTTTCAACTTTTAAGGATATCCAAACAATAATAACATCTACTGATGACATTGATTTAGATGATATTGAAGATATAAGTAAAAGCACATTTTATATAAAGCAAGGAAACGTATTGTATTAAGGAGGAGGTATTTTTATGTTTCTTCATCTAGGTAAAGACTTTGTTATTCCTTTGAAAGATGTAATTGCTATTATTGATTCAGAGTCTGCTTTTAAATCAGATACAACTAAAGAATTTTTTAAGATAGCTGAAGAAGAAGGATTCATATTCAATATAGTAGAAGAGGGAATAAAGTCTTATGTAATCACAGAAAGAATAGAAAAGGGTAAGAATGGTTCAGAATTAGCAAGAAAAAGTATAATATATAGTTCAAATATATCAGCAACAACTCTTCATAAAAGAGCTGGATTTGTAGATAGTATAGAACATGCTTAGAATTAAAAAATAACAAAGATTGGGGGACGTTAAATGTCTGAAAATCAAAATAATATAAATTATGGTGCAGAACAAATACAGGTACTAGAAGGACTAGAGCCTGTAAGAAAAAGACCGGGTATGTACATTGGAAGTACTGGACCTAGGGGATTACATCACTTAGTTTATGAAGTTGTAGATAATAGTATAGATGAGGCTTTAGCTGGTAGATGTGATACAATAAAGGTTAATATAAATGCTGATGGATCAGTTACTGTTTCAGATAATGGTATTGGTATACCAGTTGAAATACATCCTAAAACAGGTAAATCTACTGTAGAAACTGTACTTACAGTGCTTCATGCTGGTGGTAAGTTTGATAACGGTGCTTATAAGGTATCAGGTGGACTACATGGGGTTGGTGTATCTGTAGTTAATGCACTTTCAGAATGGTTAGAAGTTGAGGTAAGAAGAGAAGGTAAAAAGCATAGACAAAGATTTGAAAGAGGTGTACCGAAAACTAAACTAGAGATAGTTGGAGATACATCAGATACAGGAACAATAGTATCATTCAAACCAGATGATACTATCTTTGAAGAAGTAGACTTCAAATATGAAACTTTAGAGCATAGATTAAGAGAATTAGCTTTTCTTAATAAAAAAGTAAAGATAGTTTTTAAAGACGAAAGAACTAATAAAGAAAAAGAGTTCTATTATGAAGGTGGAATAAAATCATTTGTTGAACATTTAAACAAAAATAGAGATCCTATTCATAACAGTATAATATATTTTGAAGGGGAAAAAGATAACTCTGTAGTAGAACTAGCTATGCAATATACAAGCGATTATAGTGAAAATATCTATAGTTTTGCTAACAATATTAATACACATGAAGGTGGTACTCATCTTAGTGGACTTAGAGCTTCTCTAACTAGAGTTGTAAATGAGTATTCAAGAAAAAGTGGAATGCTAAAAGAAAAAGATGAAAACTTATCAGGAGAAGATATAAGAGAAGGTCTTACTGCTGTACTTTCAGTAAAGCTTTCTGATCCCCAATTTGAAGGTCAAACAAAAACTAAACTAGGAAATAGTGAAATGAGAGGTATTGTAGAAAGTGTAGTTGCTGAAGCTATGACTAGATTTTTAGAGGAAAATCCTAAAGAATCAAAACTAATAGTTGAAAAAGCCTTGAGAGCAGCTAGAGCAAGAGAGGCTGCAAGAAAAGCAAGGGAACTTACTAGAAGAAAAAATGTATTAGAAACATTAGCTTTACCCGGGAAATTAGCAGATTGTTCAGAAAGAGATGCTGCTAAATGTGAAGTATTCCTAGTCGAAGGGGACTCTGCTGGTGGTTCTGCTAAGCAGGGAAGAGATAGAAGAACACAAGCAATATTACCTTTGAAGGGTAAAATAATGAATGTTGAAAAAGCTAGAATAGACAAAATATTAGGATATGAAGAAATAAAAGCTATGATTACTGCATTTGGATGTGGTATAGGAGAAGAATTTGATCTAGAAAAATTAAGATATGGAAAAGTAGTTATAATGACAGATGCCGATGTAGATGGAGCACATATCAGAACTCTTTTATTAACATTTTTCTATAGATACATGAAGCCTCTTATAGACCATGGACATATATATATAGCTCAACCTCCTTTATATAAAATAAAGAAAGGTAAAACTGAAAGATATGCATATAGTGATAGACAACTTGAAGAAATACTTAATGAATTAGGTAAAACAGGATATACAATTCAAAGATATAAGGGTCTAGGAGAAATGAATCCAGAACAGCTTTGGGATACTACTATGGATCCTTCTACTAGGATAATGTATCAAGTAAGTATAGAAAATGCAGCAGAAGCTGACGCTATATTTACTACTCTTATGGGAGATAAGGTAAGGCCTAGAAAAGAATTTATAGAAGAGAACGCAATATACGTAAGAAATTTAGATATTTAATGTATTATTATAGAATGTAGTTTAATCATAGTAACTTAGAATATAGTATAGAATTTTAATAAAGGATATAAAAGGGATATCAATTTAACTAGATTGATGTCCCTTTGCTTTTTTATGAACTTAAAACTATAATTACTAAGTATTACATGATATATAGAATTATAGTATATAGATAAAAATATTATTATGATAATTAGTGAAACAAAATAAAAAACGATGTTTCACGTGAAACTTAGATTATTTTGTAGTAATTTGTATAAATATAAAAGGAGAAATTAGTATGGATGATATTATAATAAAAGAACTAGAAGATAAAGAAAATGTTCCTTATGACTTATTATTACTAGCAGATCCTTCTAAAGAAATAGTTAATGAATACTGCAATAGAGGAAGTTGTTATATTGCTTGTATTGATAATGAGATAGTAGGTGTCTATGTATTAATAAAAACAAGACCTTTAACATTAGAGATAGTAAATATTGCAGTAGACGAAAGATATCAAGGAAGAGGCATAGGTAAAAAACTTATATTTGATGCAATAAATAGAGCTAGAAAAGAAGGTATAAAAACTTTAGAAATTGGAACAGGAAATTCAAGCTTATATCAGTTGGCTTTATATCAGAAATGTGGATTTCGTATAAATGGAGTAGATAAAGATTTTTTCAAGAAACATTACAAAGAAAAGATTATAGAAAATGGTATAGAATGTGTTGACATGATAAGACTTAGTATAGATTTATAAAATAGTTAAAGATATTGAAATATTATAATAAATGTGACTAATAGAAATAAAAAGTTTAATAATGAAGAAAAATAAAAGTTAAAAATAATGAAAAATGTAGAAAGAGTCTTTGAAAAGGACTCTTTTTTGATTGTAAAGAAGTAAGAAAAACAATATCAATGGACAATACTATAAATAATATAAAAATAATTATTAGGATATAGAGATTGTACTATTTATATAAAACATATTGACAGTCATCAATGTGAATGATAATCTAAATACATAGATATATTTATATATATCAATATATAAGGGGTGAATACGATGGAAGAGTTAACAAAGAAAATGGAGGAAAAAGTTGAAATATTTAAGGCACTTTCAGATGCAAATAGGCTTGTTATATTAGAGTTATTATCATGTGGAGAAATGTGTGCTTGCGATATAATGGATAACTTAGATCTTAGTCAGCCAACTATATCTCATCACATGAAAATACTTCAACAATCAGGTCTTATTAACAAAGAAAAAAGAGGAAAGTGGATGTTCTATTCTATAAACAAAGATAAAGTAGATTCATTATGTGATTTTATAAAATACTCAACTTCATACAAAGAAGACTGTATATGTAAAAAGATTAAAAAGAATAACTGTTGTGATGAAGAATAAAGTTAAATTTCATTAAAAAAATATATTAAGGAGGTATACATCATGTCAAAAAAAATACAAACAAATCAAAATCAACAAGAGAATGTTTTAGGATTCTTTGGTAAATATCTAACTATATGGGTAGCACTTTGTATTATTGCTGGAGTATTAATAGGACAGTTTATACCAGCAGTACCAGAAACCCTTAGTAAATTTACCTATGCACAAGTTTCAATTCCTGTAGCTGTACTTATATGGCTTATGATTTATCCAATGATGTTAAAGATTGATTTTTCTAGTATAGTAGAAGCTACTAAAAAGCCAAAAGGACTAACAGTGACTTGCGTATCTAATTGGCTTATAAAGCCATTTTCTATGTATTTAATAGCAGCTTTATTTTTAAAAATAGTATTTAAAAATTTAATATCTCCTGATTTAGCATCTCAATATTTAGCAGGAGCGGTTTTACTAGGAGCAGCACCATGTACAGCAATGGTTTTCGTATGGAGTCATTTAACTAAAGGGGATCCTGCTTATACATTAGTTCAAGTTGCAGTAAATGATATTATACTACTAGTTGCATTTACTCCTATAGTTGCGTTTTTGTTAGGAGTTAGTAATGTAGCTGTACCTTATGATACATTGTTTTTATCAGTTATATTATTCATCATAATACCTTTGGCAGGAGGATATTTTTCAAGAAAATATATAATAAAATCCAAGGGATTAGATTACTTTGAAAATGTATTTCTAAAGAAATTTGATAATGTCACAATAATAGGTTTACTTTTAACTTTAATAATTATATTTTCATTCCAAGGAGAAGTTATATTAGGTAATCCATTTCACATAGTACTTATAGCTATACCTCTTATAATACAAACATTCTTTATATTTATCGTGGCTTATGGATGGTCTAAAGCATGGAAATTACCTCATAATATAGCGGCACCTGCTGGACTTATAGGAGCTAGTAATTTCTTTGAATTAGCAGTAGCAGTTGCTATATCACTATTTGGCTTAGAATCTGGAGCAGCTTTAGCAACAGTAGTAGGTGTTTTAGTAGAAGTACCACTTATGTTAGCTCTAGTTAGAATTGCAAATAATACAAGACATTGGTTTGAAAAATAGAGGAGTTTAATATGAAGACAAAAGTAGCTTTTGTATGCATTCATAACTCATGCAGATCGCAAATGGCAGAAGGATGGGCAAAACATTTGGGTAGCGATGTTTTAGAAATTTACTCAGCAGGAACAGAAGAATATCATGAAGTTAAACCTTTGGCAGTGGAAGTGATGAAAGAAGTTGGAATATTTATGGATGATCACTACCCAAAACTTTTAATAGATATACCAGAAGAAGTAGATATTTTAATAACTATGGGTTGTGGAGTTATTTGTCCATTTGTTCCTTGTAAATGCCAGGAAGATTGGGGATTAGAAGATCCATCTGGAGGAACTATTAAAGAATTTAGAAAAACTAGAGATTTAATTGAGAATAAAGTAAAAGATCTTATTTATAGAGTAAGAAATAATTATATTTAGGGAGGAATCAAAATGATAGTAGAACTATTTGAACCACCAATGTGCTGTCCAACAGGAATATGTGGACCAAGTGTTGATCAAAAACTAGTAAAGGTTATGGAAGATATAGAGACACTTAAAAAGAAATATCCAGGTTTAGAGGTAGAAAGATATTCTATATCAATACAACCTCAAAAGTTTAAAGAAAGAGAAGAAATATATAGACTTGTTACTAAGAATGGTAAAAAGATACTTCCAGTAACAGTAGTCAACGGTAAGATTATGAAAGAAAGAGAAAATGCTACTTTAGAAGAGATAGAATTACATTTATCTAATGACTAAAGTTTTAAAATATTAATTATATAAGTTGATAAGTAAAATCTAAGAATTTTAGATATATAAAATAGTAATATAGGATTTTGAAAAGAATTAGAGCTTAAGGAAATCTAATTTATTGAAGATACTAACTAATAGGCAAATTACTCACTTCTATAAATTAGAAGTAGTTCACTAGGAGATGATTTAAATGGATACAAAGTTTATTTTTTTCTCAGGAAAAGGTGGAGTAGGAAAGACATCGATGGCTTGTACAACAGCAGTGTATCATGCTAGTAAAGGTAAAAAAACATTAATAGTTACGACTGATCCCGCTGCAAATTTGTCAGATGTATTTGAACAAGAAATCGGTCATAGAGTAACACAAATAGATAATGTTAAAAATCTTTATGCTATGGAGATTGATCCAGATAAAGCTACAGATGAGTATAAAGAAAGATCTATAGCACCAATGAGGGATTTTTTTGATGACGAAATGATTCAGATAGTAGATGAACAATTAAGTGGTCCTTGTACAGTTGAAATGGCCTCTTTTGATAAGTTTATAGACTTTATGGAAGACGATAGTTACGATATTATAGTATTTGATACAGCTCCAACAGGTCATACTATAAGACTACTAGAGTTACCAGCAGATTGGAGTAAACATATAGAATCTAGTTCACAAGGTAGTGGCCAAACTTGTATGGGACCAGTATCACTTATTCAAGATAATAAGAAAAAATATGATGATGCAGTCGAAAAATTAAGAAATAAAGAAAAAACAGAATTTATCTTTGTAATGCAAGGAGAAGGAACTTCTCTAGAAGAAACTATAAGATCATCTAAAGAACTTGAAGAAATAGGTATAAAAACTTCAAAAATAATAGTAAATGGACTTATACCTAAGGAAGAATCAAGTAATGTATTTTTTAAAGAAAGATATGATATGCAACAAAAATATTTAAAAAAGACTATGGATATATTCAAAGATATAGATATACAACCTATCCAGTTACTTAATAATGAAGTAAAAGGACTAAATATGCTTATAAAACTTAGTGAACAACTTTTTAATGATTGTATAGATATATCAGTTATGAAGAATAAAGAAGCAGAAGATAGTCTTTCAGAAGATATATTGAAAAAAGAAAATATAGAAGAAAAACCATTTGAAGATAGCTTAATTTACCCTAAAAAAGGTAAAAGAAAGAACATATTTTTTTCAGGAAAAGGTGGAGTAGGAAAGACATCAATGGCTTGTATAACAGCAGTAAAGACTGCTAGCAGAGGATATAAGACATTACTTATGACTACTGATCCAGCAGCTCATATAGGAAATGTATTAGAAAAGCCAGTTAATGATGAAATAACTAAAATAGATGAAATCAATAACTTATATGCTGTAAAGATAGATCAAAAGAAAGTTACAGAAGAGTATAAAGAATCTGTTCTTTCAGATGCTAGAGAAAAATTTGATGAAAATACAATTAAAATAATGGCTGAAGAACTAGATTCACCTTGTACTGAAGAAATGGCTTCATTTCAGAAGTTTATAGAATATGCTAGTAGGAATGACTTTGAAGTTATAGTATTTGATACAGCTCCAACAGGTCATACTTTAAGACTTTTAGAATTACCTATGGATTGGAGTAAACAGTTACAATTCAAAGCTGGAGAGTCAACAGAGTTAAGTGAAGAAGATAAAAAACAAAAAGAAAGATTTGACGAAGTAATAGAAATGATGAAAGATAAAGAATCAACAACATTTGCTTTTGTTATGTATCCAGAAAAAACACCTATAATAGAAGCGTATAGAGCTTCTAAAGAATTAGAGACATTAGATATAAATACTCAGCTAGTAATAGCGAATCTAATAATTCCTGAAAATCAAGCACAGACTTCTTTCTTTAAAAATAGAAGGAATATGCAACTAAAATATATAGATGAAATAAAAACTATATTTAGAGATGTAGCTCTGGTAAAGGTACCTATGTTTGATAGAGAGATAAAAGGTATAGATATGATAAATGATATTGCTGATTGTATATTTAAATAAAAAAAGAAAATCCATTAATGGATTTTCTTTTTTATTTTTTATGTGTTTTAAATTAATGTATAGATATTTACTATACCAAATATTGGTTAAATAGGAATATACTATTTCAAAAATTAATCAATAAAGGGTAACCTAAAATTAGGTTGTTTAACAAAAAATAACATTATGTTCTATAATAAGTTCAAAAGGGGAGAGTAATAATGAAACTTAAAAAACTGCTAAGTATATTTCTGGTACTTGTACTAGCAACAAGCTTAGGAGCATGTGGAAAAAGTAAAAATAAAAAAGAAGAGAAGGTTAATGTTTCACAAGAAACAAAGTCAAAAGATGGAGGAACAATGGTTATTGGTTTAGATGCCGATCCTATAACTTTAAATCCACTATATGCAACAGATAGAGTATCATTTACAATAAACAGAGCTTTATATGATCCATTGATTATAATAGACAAAGAAGGAACAAGAAATTACTTAGCAGAAGATATAAAATTGTCTCAAGATGGAATGACTTATACTATAAAGCTAAAGAAAAATTTAAAGTGGCATGATGGACAAGCACTTACAGCAGATGACCTAATATTTACACTAGATACTATATTAAATGAAAATCACAAGAGTAAATTAAGAGATAAGCTTATAATTAATGAGAAACCAGTAGAATACTCTAAAATAGATGAAACTACAATTCAAATAAAACTTCCAGAAATCTCAATTCCTTTTATGAATTCTATAGCACAAATATATCCTATACCTAAACATATATTTGAAGGTGAAACAGATATATCTATAAGTAAAAAAAATGAAACACCTGTAGGTTCAGGTCCTTTTAAATTTAAAGAGTGGAAAAAAGGTGAATCTGTTTTACTAGATAACTTTAAAGATTACTATAATGGTAAGCCACACTTAGATTCTGTAGCATTTAGAATAATACCAGATCCTAATACTGCAAAGGTTGCTTTAGAAAATGGAGAAGTATCAGTACAATACATTGCAACTAAAGAATATGAAAAATATAAAAAAGAAGATAAATTTAATGTCGAGGCTATTAATGAAGGAATGATAGACTATATGATATTCAAGTTTAATAGTGAACCTTTAAATAATAAGGATGTAAGATATGCAATATCTCATGCATTAAATCAAGAAGAAATTGTAAAAGGTTCATATGATTCAATAGAATATGCAGATAAGGCAAACTCTATATTGGCTTCAAACACTTTGTACTATTCAGATAAGGTTAAGCCTGTAGAATACAATTTAGATAAAGCAAAAGAATTAATAAAAAAAGCTGGATATGAAAAAGGACTAAAACTAAAACTTGCCTATATTAATTCATCTAAAAAACAAGAAAATTCAGCTTTAATAATTCAACAAAAATTAAAAGATATAGGAATAGAGTTAGAAGTTATTCCTATGGAGAAAAATTCATATATTGAAAAAATATTAGATAAAAATAATAAAGACTTTGACATATGCTTTAATGGATATGTAATGGGAATAGAGCCAGATTCATATAAGTCTGTATATAAAACAGGGCAACAATTTAACATTTCACAGTATAGTGATAAAGATATAGATAAAAAATGGGATGAAGCTTCAGTGGAGGTAGATAAAGAAAAAAGAGAGAAGTTATATCATGATATACAAACCAAAGTTATAGAAGATGCACCTATATATCCTATAGCTTATCCAAAGCTTTTTGTAGCTTTAGATAAAAAAATAAAAGGATTAGAAGAGGCGAAAATAGTACCAATATATATATTTGAAGATTTTTCAAAACTATATATCTCAAAATAAGTGAATTATAAATATTAATAAAATTCAAAATTACTATCTTAAGAAAAGATTGATAGATTCAGATATGATTCTTCTATTAGTCTTTTCTTTTTATATGGAGCTTTTATAAACAATACTTAATTAATAAGTTATTTAATTTTTAAAACTATACTTTAGGAGTGGACACATGAAAAAGACCATAGTCAAAAGAGTTTTACAATCTATACCTATATTAATAGCTATATCAATAATTTCATTCTTTTTAATTCAACTTTCACCTGGAGATCCTATAAATTCTTTTATAACTCCAGAAATGAGTGAAAGACAGGTAATGACAATAAGAAAAGATTTAGGACTAGATAAACCCATAACGGTTCAATACTTTTACTGGGTTAAGAATTTGTTAAAAGGTAATTTAGGATATTCATATGTAAATAATCAATCAGTACTAGATCAAATACTAGAGAGATTACCTGCTACAATAGGTCTTATGGGGACTTCTTTAGTAATTGCCATAGTAGTATCTATACCACTTGGAATAATTTCAGCTATTCATAAGAATAAGTTTATAGACAAGCTTATAAGTAATATATCGTATATAGGAATATCCATACCTAGTTTTTGGTTTGGAATTATATTGATATATATTTTTTCTTCTAAGTTAAAAATGTTACCTAGTATGGGGATGAGAACTATAGGAGTAGATTCTATTACGGACTTAATAAGACACGGTATAATGCCTACGTTAGTTCTAAGCTTTATGGATATAGCTGTATTTACAAGATACATACGATCTAGTGTAATAGAACAACTAAAAGAAGGATATGTTGTTACTGGGTATTCAAAAGGATTAAGTAGAAAATATGTACTATATTTTCACATATTAAAAAATTCCCTATTACCTATTATTACAATATTAGGAATGTCATTACCTAGATTGGTAACAGGAGCTATTATAACAGAAACTATATTCGGTTGGCCAGGAATAGGAAGACTTGGTGTTTCTGCAGTATTTAGCTTTGATTATCCAGTTATAATGGCCACAACTATGATATCCTCTATATTATTATTAACAGGGAATCTAATTGCAGATATAGCCTATTATTTTGTAGATCCTAGAATAAGGTATTGAGGTGATAATATGGATAGAAGAATATTAGAAAGTATAAAATATCAAATAAATAATAGCTTATTAGCTAAAGTATATATAGGGATAATAATAACTTTTGTAGTATTTTCCCTATTAGCTCCTTTATCTCCATATGATCCAGAAAAGATAGATATACTTAACAAACTATCAAAGCCTAGTATTAAACATATATTTGGAACAGATGACTTAGGTAGAGATTACTTTACTCGGGCCTTATATGGAGGAAGAGTATCTCTTTCAGTTGGAATTATGTCAATGAGTATATCTGTAACTATAGGAATTTTAATTGGAACAATAAGTGGATTTTTTGGAGGAATAGTAGATAACATACTCATGAGACTTGTAGATATACTTATGTCTATACCAAGATTTTTTATTATACTTATATTAAATGCATATTTAAAGCCAGGGATATTAACTATAGTAATAATAATAGGAGCATTTGGATGGATGGAAATAGCTAGAATAGTAAGAGCCGAGACTCTTAGCATAAAGGAGAGAGAATATATAATATGCTCTAAATTATTAGGAGCTGACTTTAAGTGGATTTTGTTTAAACACATCATTCCTAATATAATGTCTACAGTTATAGTAGCTTCTACTATAAATATAGCAAATTCAATACTTACAGAATCTTCATTAAGTTTCTTAGGACTAGGAATACAACAACCTTATTCGTCTTGGGGGAGTATGCTTAAAAATGCTCAACAGTTTATAAGTGATGCTCCATATTTATCTATATTTCCAGGTATATTAATACTATTAACAGTTTTAAGTTTGAATGTTTTAGGAGATATTTTAAAAATATCTCTTAATCCAAAAGAAAATATATAAAAATAAGACATCATATATAAAAATACGTTAAATAATCACAAAATATGTGAATTAATTTAATTTTAAGTAAAAATATATAAAAAAAAAGAAAAAAATTAACCAAAAGTCCCAAAAAAATGTTATAATCATTAATATTCAAGCCTTATTTTTGAAAACAAGGGGGACTATACTAGAATGCTTAAAAAACTTAATATGGGAAAAAAGTTAGTTGCTATGTTTATACTGGTTGGGCTAATACCAATACTTATAATAGGGTATTTTGTGTCTACTAGAGTAAATGAAAATGTAGAAAAAGATGTATTAAAAAATAGTACAGCTTTTTCACAAATAATCGAGGAAGAATTGGATACATTTTTTATAGATTTTGAAAATGATACAAAAGTAGTAGGAGAAAATAAATATGTATTAGATGCACTTTTATTTTTAGAAAAAAACAGTATTGAATCGGAAGAATGGAAAAAACATTATAAAATATTGGAGAACTACTTGCCAGAAACACAGAAAAAATTAGAATATGATCAATTCTTTATTACAGATATGAACGGTACAGTTGCTTACTCAACAAATAGCAAGGATGTAATAGAAAACTTAAATATTAAAGAGAGATGGTATATAGCAGAGGCTTTAGAGGGAAAAGAATCTTTAGTGGACCTAGAGAAAATAATAGGTGGTCTTAATGCAATGTTTTATACTATACCTATATATTCTCCTGACAATCCAGATAAAGTAATAGGGACATTTTCTACAATGGTAAACGGAAAAACACTTACAAGTACTGTACTAAATTACGTAAATAAGATGGGAAAAACAGCAGAAGCTTATTTGATAAATTCAGAAGGTGTATTACTAACTAAACCAAGAATGGGAAAATTCACAGAAGAATCTATATTAAAAGATAAAATAAATACAAAAGGAACTAAATTATTAAAAGAAAATATAGCTAAAAATAAAATGGAAGATCATATAAGTGAATATAAGGATTATGCAGGAGTAGATGTACTAGGATTTTGTGAACCTATGAAATTAGGAAATCAAACTGTAGGTCTTGTTATAGAACAAAATTCAGAAGAAGTTTTCAGCTCATTAGATAAAATTATAAAAGTAATAATAGTAACAGTTAGTATAGTCATTATATTTGGAGTAGCTTTAACTATTTATATGTCAAGACAAATAACAAAGCCATTAAGAAAGGCAGTTGGATTTGTAGAAGACTTTGGAGAAGGACGCTTTGACAGAAAGTTAGATATAGGTAGTGAAGATGAAATTGGGATGCTAGAAAAAGCTATTAACAAGTCTATAGAAAATATAAATAAACTGATTAAAAGTGTAATATCTAATTCACAAGAGTTAGGAGCTATAAGTCAACAACTATCAGCTACTACTGAAGAAGTTTTTGCACAAACAGAATCTATTAACTATAATATACAGGAAATAGCTACAAGCATGGTTGAAAATAATACTTCGACTAATATAGCATCTACAGAAGGCGAAGATATTACTGAGAAAATAGGAGAGCTTGCTAAGAAAGTAGAAGATGGGAATATATTAGCAAAAGAAATAGAAGATAGAGCATATAACTTAAGAAAAAATGCTGAGGACTCTATGAATCTTGGAAAAGAAATGTATAAAGAAAATCAAACAAGTATATTAAAAGCCATAGAAGAAGCAAAAGTTGTAGAAGAAATATCGGATATGGCAGAAATCATATCTAATATAGCTGAACAAACTAACCTACTAGCACTAAATGCAGCAATTGAGGCAGCAAGAGCAGGAGAACATGGGAAAGGATTTAGCGTAGTTGCAGAAGAAGTAAGAGTATTAGCTCAGCAATCAGAAAATACTGTAGCGAAGATTAAAAATACAGTTGACTTAGTACAAGGTGCTTTTAATAACATGACGGATAATGCAAATAATATATTAAACTTTTTTGATAACACTGTTATAAAAGACTATGAATCACTAGTTAATACAGGAAGTCAATATTTAAAAGATGCAGAAATGATTGGGGAACTTATAACAAGTTTTAATATAACAAGTAAACAGATACATAGTTCTATAGAGAAAGTAAAGTCCTCTCTAGATACTGTAGCAGTATCAGTTGAAAGTACTACATCAAAATCAAGTGATATGGTTATCGTAATAGAGGAAATATCAAATGCAGTAAAAGAAATAGCTAAAGCTTCTGAAACACAAGCAAATATGGCAGAAGAATTAAATGAAATAGTTGGGGTATTCAAGGTTTAAAAATTATTTGATTTTGATAATGTCTATAAAAGTTAAGAATGACACTAACGATTTTTCATAAATTTAAAAGTTTTAATAGTATAGTTATTTATAAGATGATAATTATATTGTTTTGAGATAAAAAGTGGGCTATCTTTAAGGGAGTTTTAGACCTTTAAGATAGCCTTTACTATACTTATTTACATAGGCTTATCTTATTTTAGCAGATGACATATTTGAGATAATTACACTATAATATGATAAATACGACAAAAATATGACAAAAATGGTATAATTATTAGTGTTTAAGCCTTATAAAAAAAACAAGGAGGGACTATTTACAATGCTTAAGAGACTTAGTATGGGTAAAAAGTTAGTAGCTATGTTTATTTTAGTGGGACTAATACCAATACTTGTAATGGGATATTTTGTTTCTGATAAGGTAAGTGAGAATATAAGAAATGATCAATTAGAAAGTAGTATAGCTTTTTCAGAAATAATAGAAGAAGAGCTAAATGAATTTTTTACATATTTAAAAGATGATACAAAGGTAGTAGGAGATAATAAGTACATAGTAGATGCACTATTGTTTCTACAAAATAATAGTATCGAATCAGAAGAGTGGAAAAAATATTATGCAAATTTAGAAGAATATTTACCTCAAATGCAAAAAGACTTGGAATATGATCAGTTTTCTATTACAGATATGAATGGAGTAGTTGTTTATTCAACAACTAACAAAGATGTAATAGAAAAGGTAGACATTAAGGACAGACCTTACATATCTCAAGCTTTAGAAGGAAAAGAAAAGTTAGAAGATCTATATCAATTACGTGAAGGGCTTAATGCCATGTTTTATACCATACCTATATATTCCACTGAAAGTCCAAATAAAGTAATAGGCACATTTTCTACAATGGTAGAAGGTAAAAATCTTACAAGTTCAATGATGCACTATGTAGAAAAAATAGGAAAAACAGCAGATGCATATTTAATTAATTCACAAGGATTATTATTAACAAAACCAAAGAGAG
Organism: Gottschalkia purinilytica; assembly: GCF_001190785.1. Taxonomy (NCBI): domain Bacteria; kingdom Bacillati; phylum Bacillota; class Tissierellia; order Tissierellales; family Gottschalkiaceae; genus Gottschalkia; species Gottschalkia purinilytica. Next base: position 53,622 of record NZ_LGSS01000019.1, read on the forward strand.
GAAAACTTACTGAAGACTCTGTACTAAAAGATAAAGTAAATACTGAAGGATCTAGACTATTAGTAGAACACATATCTAAAAATAAAGCAGAACATCATATAAGTGAATACGAGAATCATGAAGGAATAGATGTACTAGGATTCTGTAAACCTATAAAATTAGGTAATCAGAAAGTAGGACTCATTATAGAGCAACATTCAGAAGAAGCTTTTAGTTCACTAAATAAAATTACAAAAGCAATAATAGTAATACTCATTATTATAACTATAATGGGAATAATTTTAACTATTTATATGTCCAGGGAAATAACAATACCATTAAAAAAAGTAGTTAAATTTGTAGAAGATTTTGGAGAAGGACACTTTGATAAAAAATTAAATATAGGTAGTAAAGATGAAATTGGAATGTTGGAAAAAGCTATTAACAAGGCTGTAGAAAATATAAATGAACTGATAAAAAAAGTAATATATAATTCTCAAGAGTTAGGGGCCATGAGCCAACAACTATCAGCTACTACTGAAGAAGTTTTTGCACAGTCAGAATCAATTAGTTTTAACATACAAGAAATAGCTTCAGTTATGATTGAAAACAATACTTCAACTAGTATAGCTGCTAATGAAGGTCAAGATATTACAGAAAAGGTAGGAGAACTTACTAAAAAGGTAGAGGACGGAAATGCATTAGCAAAGGAAATAGAAGATAGAGCATATAACTTAAGAAAAAATGCTGAGGACTCTATGAATCTTGGGAAAGAAATGTATAAAGAAAATCAAACACAAATACTAAAAGCCATAAAAGAAGCAAAAGTTGTAGAAGAGATATCGAATATGGCAGAAATCATATCTAGTATAGCTGAACAAACTAATTTACTAGCACTAAATGCAGCAATTGAGGCAGCAAGGGCAGGAGAACATGGAAAAGGATTTAGTGTAGTTGCGGAAGAAGTAAGAACATTAGCTCAGCAATCAGAAAACACAGTAGCAGAGATTAAAAATACAGTTAGCTTAGTACAAAGTGCTTTTAATAACATGACAGATAATGCAAATAATATATTAAACTTTTTTGATAACACTGTTATAAAAGACTATGAATCACTAGTTAATACAGGGAGTCAATATTTAAAAGATGCAGAAATGATAAGAGAGCTTATAAAAAGTTTTAATATAACAAGTGAACAAATATATAATTCAATAGAAAAAGTGAAATCTTCATTAGATATTGTAGCGGCATCAGTTGAGAATACTACATCAAAATCAAATGATATGGTTATCGTAATAGAAGAAATAGCAAATGCCATAAAAGAAATAGCTAATGTTTCTGAAACACAAGCAAACATGGGGGAAGATTTAAATGAAATAGTTAGAGTTTTTAAAGTCTAAAAATGTCCTTATAAGTATTATACATACTAATTTAGAAGGAGGTTACTTGGTTAGTAAGTGACTTTTATGTCAATAATCCTAGTATATATGTATATTGACAACAGTTCTATACTGTTGTCAATAATTTGATTTTTATAAAAATAAAGATTATAATTTAAATGGGTAGTTATGTATTTCGGTTTACTTTATACTTAGGATTTTACCTTAAGGAGGATTTTAATGAGTGACGAGAAACAAAGGATAGTCAATATAGATATAGAAGATGAAATGAAAAAGTCCTACTTAGACTATGCTATGAGTGTAATAGTTAGTAGGGCATTACCTGATGTTAGAGACGGACTTAAACCAGTTCATAGAAGAATACTATATGCTATGAATGAGTTAAACTTTACTCATGATAAGCCTTATAGAAAATCAGCACGTATCGTTGGAGATGTACTAGGTAAGTATCATCCACATGGTGATTCACCAGTTTATGGTGCTATGGTAAGATTAGCACAAGACTTTTCAACTAGATATTTACTTGTAGATGGACATGGTAACTTTGGATCTATAGATGGAGACGGTGCTGCTGCAATGCGTTATACAGAAGCTAGAATGTCAAAAATATCTATGGAAATGTTAAGAGATATAAACAAAGAAACAGTAGACTTCGGACTTAACTTTGATGAGACATTAAAAGAACCAAAAGTATTGCCAAGTAGATTTCCAAACTTACTAGTAAATGGATCTTCAGGTATAGCAGTAGGTATGGCAACTTCTATTCCACCACATAACCTAACAGAGGTTATAAATGGTATAGTTGCAATGATAGACAATCCAGAAATTACGGTAGACGAGCTTATAGGATATATTAAAGGTCCAGACTTCCCTACAGGCGCAACTATAATGGGACGAGAAGGATTAAAGTCAGCATATAGAACAGGTAGGGGAAAAGTAACTGTTAGAGCTAAAGCGGAAATAGAATATAATGACAAAGGAAAAGCATCTATAATAGTTACTGAGATTCCTTATCAAGTTAATAAAGCTAGAGTTATAGAGAAGATAGCAGAGCTTGTAAGAGATAAAAAATTAGAAGGCATCTCAGACTTAAGAGACGAGTCAGATAGAGAGGGAATGAGAATTGTTGTTGAAATTAAAAGAGATGCTAATCCTAATATTGTTTTAAATAACTTGTATAAATATACTCAGTTTCAAGATACATTTAGTATAATAATGCTTGCATTAGTAAATGGACAGCCTAAGGTTTTAAATTTAAGACAAGTTTTAAGACACTATTTAGACCATCAAAAAGAAATCATAGTAAGAAGAACTCAATTTGATTTAAATAAAGCTGAAGAAAGAGCTCATATTTTAGAAGGATTAAGAATTGCATTAGATCATATAGATGAAGTTATAAGTCTAATTAGAAACTCTAAAACAGTTATAGAAGCTAAAGAAGGTCTAATGAGTAAGTTTGGATTAACAGAAAAACAATCACAAGCTATTCTTGATATGAGACTTCAAAGGTTAACTGGATTAGAAAGAGAAAAAATAGAGGAAGAATATCAAGACCTTATAAAAGAAATTAATAGATTAAAAGAAATATTAGCTAGTGACGAATTAATCTATAAAATAGTTAAAGATGAGCTAGTAGAAATAAGAGAAAAATTCGGAGATGAAAGAAGAACTGAAATAACGGCATCAGAGGAAGATTTTGATATAGAAGATATGATACAAGAAGAAGATGTTGCAATAACTCTAACTCACTTTGGATATATAAAGAGACTTCCAGAAGATACTTATAAGACTCAAAGAAGAGGTGGAAGAGGAGTATCTGGAATGACAACAAGGGAAGAAGATTTTGTAGAACATTTATTTATAACTTCTACACATGATAATATACTATTCTTAACAAATCAGGGAAGGGTATATAGACTTAAAGCATATGAAATTCCAGAGGCTAAGAGACAAGCAAAAGGTACAGCAATTGTGAATCTTCTACAATTGAATCCAACTGAAAAAGTTACAGCAGTTATTCCTATAAAAGAATTTAGTCCTGATGATTATTTAACTTTAGTTACTGAAAAGGGGATTATTAAGAAAACTAAGTTAGATAAGTTCGGAAATATAAGAAAAAATGGACTTATTGGTATAAGCTTAAAGGAAGATGATGAGCTTATAAGTGCTAAAAGAACTAATGGTGAAAATGATATTATTTTAGTAACTTCCTATGGTATGTCTATTAGATTCAATGAAAAAGATGTAAGAGATATGGGAAGAACAGCTGGAGGGGTTAAGGCTATAACATTAAAGCCAGGAGATAAGATAGTAGGAATGGACTTAATAGAAGAAGGAAAAGACCTACTAGTAATAAGTGAACGTGGATATGGTAAAAGAACTAAAATTTCTAGCTACAGAATTCAGACTAGAGGTGGAAAGGGCCTTAAGACTTATAATATAAAAGAAGATATAACAGGAAAACTAATAAGTGCCAAGATAGTAGATAAAGAAGATGAAGTTATGCTTATTAGTCTCTCTGGAACTATAATAAGATTAAAAGTATCTGATATCTCTAGAATGGGTAGAACTACACAAGGTGTTAGACTTATGAAAACAGATAAAGATGACAGAGTTGTTTCGGTGGCAAAGGTTATTGCAGAAGAAGAATAAAATATTACTATAAAAAGAGAGTTCATTTGAACTCTCTTTTTTATGTTTTAAATAAATTTAAATGGGTATAAAATATAATTAATTGTGTATTATTAATCATATTTTATTAATTAATATAAATATCACTTAAAAGTTTACATAGCTTATAAAATAATATACTATTATATTATTAGTAGTTTTTGTTAGTATACTAGTTCACTATATGTATAAGGAGGAGAACTTTATGTCTCTAGAAGTATCAAAAAAATATCAAGAAGAACAAAATGTATGGATAATAAAGCCAGTGGGAGAAGTTGATATATACACTTCAGAGGAATTTAAAACTTTGTTAGTACAAAGTATAGAGGAAAAAAAATCAGACTTAATAGTAGATGGAGAGAATCTAGATTATATAGACAGTACAGGACTAGGGGTGCTAATTAGTGCACTTAAAAAAGCAAAAGAATATGAAAAAAGTATTAGCATAATAAATATAAAGCCAAGCATAAAGAAACTATTTGAGTTAACAAGCTTAAATAAAGTATTTACTATTAAGGAGTGAGAATAGAAATGGTAGGAACTATAGAAACGGAAGGAAAAAAAGACGTCTTAAAATTTAGTATACCTAATAAGCCAGAATATGTTAGTGTAATTAGACTTACTACATCAGCTATAGCTAGTAGGATAGGATTTAATATAGATGAAATAGATGATATAAAGGTTTCAATAGGAGAAGCCTGTACAAATATAATAAAGCACGGATTAGAAGGAAAAGAAGAAAACTTTGATATAGAATATGTAGTTTCAACAGATAGATTAGATATTATATTAAGAGATAATGGAAAAGGTTTTGATACATCTATAATAGAAGAACCTGGTAGTGAAGAACTTAGAGAAAGTGGACTAGGTATATTTATAATAAAATCATTAATGGATGAAGTAGAAATAAATAGTAGTGAAGGAAGAGGGACTGAAATAAAAATGTCGAAAGTAAAAAATTCATAGTATAAAGGATGGTGACAATGATTACACCAGCGACTAACGACGATAGAGATAATGTGGAAGTAACAAAAACTGATAATAAAAAGTTATTTAAAATATATAGTGAAACAAGAGATACAAGTGTTAGAGAAGAACTAATATCAAGACACATGTATATAGCAGAAATATTGTCTAAGAAATATGCTAATAAGGGTATAGATTATGAGGATATATATCAAGTTGCATGTATAGGATTAATATATGCTGTAGATAGATTTGATATATCTAAAGGATATGAATTTTCGAGTTTTGCAACACCTACAATAATAGGTGAAATAAAAAAATACTTTAGAGATAAAGGATGGGCAATAAGAGTTCCTAGAAGGATTCAAGAACTTTCTCAAAAAGTAAATATAGCTAGGACTACTTTGAGTCAAGAGCTACAAAGAACACCAACAGTAGATGAATTGTCAGAGTATTTAGGGAGTACACCTGAAGAAGTATTAGAAGTTATGGAAGCAGGTAAAGTATATACCCCTCAATCTTTAGATACATCATTTGAATCTGATGGAGATGATAAAGAAATAACTTTAGCTGATTTAATAGGTGAGAATGATAAGCACTTTATGCAAATAGAAAACAATGACTTTTTATCAAAAGCAATTGCAAAGCTAAATGAAGTAGAAAAGAAAATAATACAAGATAGATACTTTAAAAAGAAAACTCAAGTAGATATAGCTAATGATTTGGGTATATCTCAAATGACCGTGTCCAGAATGGAAAAAAAGATTATAGGCAAGTTCAAAAAAGAGTTAGAAAAAATAAATGGCTAGATAGAGTCTAGCCATTTATTTTTTCTAACTCTTAATTTAACTTAAACTAGCAAAGATTCTTCTACTTTCTATAAATAAAAGTAATTTACTATACATATATTTATAGATATTAAAATAATTATTAAGATAAGTATCTTTTTAACAAATATTAAAGTATTATATATTTACATATCCTGTGTATCATAAATAAGTTTTTTAAAAAAGAAAATAACTGTTGACATTATATAATTCCACGTGATATATTAGAAAAGTTGCTTCTAGCAAATGTAATTAGAGATATTTAAGGAATTAAAAAAGTTTTTTGAAAAGTATTGACAAGTGGAAGCAAAATTTGATATAGTAAAGAAGTTGTCGCAAGACACAGAGAAAAATAAAAAATAAAAAAGTTCTTGACAAAGAACGACAAAAATGATAAAGTAATTAAGCAAGTTTGAATTTTGAAAATTGAATAGTGAAAAGCCAGTTAATTCCTAG
>NZ_LGSS01000020.1 GCF_001190785.1 Gottschalkia purinilytica
ACCCCCGGCACACGGATTAGAAGTCCGTTGCTCTATCCTACTGAGCTACAGGCGCTTAACCTAGCTGACAATAATAAATTATAGCAGGATATTTTATAGGTGTCAACACTTTTCTACATTTTTTTATTTTTATATTTTTAAATTATATATTAATAAACTATTCAAGTGCTAATATCTCACCTTCTATATGATCATTCTTTATTTCAATTAAGCCTATACTCTTGTTACTACCTATTCTAGGCTTAGTAGGACTACCTGGATTTAATAAGAGTATATCTTCATATTTAACTACTGTTGGTACATGACTATGTCCAAATAAAATAACATTTGCTCCAAGTTCTTTACCTCTATAAAAAATTTTGTTCATATCTTTTTTAACATCATATAAATGACCGTGCGTTATAAAAAATTTTTTATTATTTAAGCTTATTATTTTTTCTTCATCTGATTTTTCACCTAAAAAATCACAATTTCCTTTTACATATATAACTTCTATTCCTAATTTCTCTTTTAGATTTATTGCATCTTTAACGTTATCACCAAGATGTATTATAATATCTACATCTTTCAATTGTGATATTTTCAAAATAGAATTATCTATACTCCCGTGAGTATCACTTAATACTACTATTCGCACATTACATCATCCTTTAATATGCTCTCTAATTCATTTCTTAATTTCTGTAAAGCATTTGCTCTATGACTTATCTTATTTTTAACTTCAAGCTCTAATTCTCCAAAAGTTTTAGTATATCCATCTGGTGTGAACAGTGGGTCATATCCAAAACCATTTTTTCCTCTTGGAGAAAATTCTATTATTCCTTTACATTCTCCAACTACAATTTTTACACTTTTATCTTCTAATACAATAGCTATAGCCGTTCTAAACTGCGCTGTTCTCTCTTCTCTAGGCACATTTTCTAGTTCTTTTAAAAGTTTAATATTGTTTTTTTCCGATGTTGCATCTTCTCCTGAATATCTTGCAGAATAAACCCCTGGTCTACCCTCAAGCTTATCTGCAAATAGCCCTGTATCATCTGCTATAACTATTCCATCAACATGTTTTGATATTTCCATTGCCTTTTTAATAGCATTTTCTTCTAGTGTCTCTTTATCTTCTTCTACCTCTAAATCCTTTAATCCTATTTCATCTTTAGAAATAATATTAATCTTCATACCACCAAGTATGTCTTTTATTTCTTTTATCTTATTCTCATTTCCACTAGAAAGTATTAAATTTTTTTTACTCATCTTTATTTCCACCTTTTTCTGATAGTTCATCTTTACTTTTTCCTATAAGTTTAGCTATTTCTCCAAGTGCTTCTTTTTGTTTTTCTATAAGTTCACTATTTCCTTTTTGTCCAAGTCTAATTAATTCATTTAGATCATCTAAACTAAAAGGTGACTCTTCTCCTGTTCCTTGTATTTCAACAAATTCTTTCTTATCAGTCATTATAATGTTCATATCTACTTTTGCATTTGAATCTTCTTCATAACATAAATCTAATATCCTATTTCCTTTAACTATTCCTACACTAACCGCTGATAAATAGTTTCTTACTGGTATATATGAAATTAAATTTTGTGAATATAAGTTATGTAAAGCATCTACCAACGCAATAAAAGCACCTGTTATAGAAGCTGTTCTAGTTCCTCCATCAGCTTGTATAACATCACAGTCTATCCATATAGTTCTTTCTCCCAAATCTTCAAGATTAATAACTGATCTTAAAGCCCTACCTATAAGTCTTTGAATCTCTTGTGTTCGTCCATCTACCTTACCCCTACTAGATTCTCTAATTTTCCTTGTAGCAGTAGCTCCAGGAAGCATAGAATATTCTGCTGTAACCCATCCATTTCCTGTTCCCTTTATAAAAGGAGGCACCCTATCATCTACCATTGCTGTACATATTACTTTAGTTTCTCCCATCTCTATAAGTACAGATCCATGAGGATGCTTTAAATAATTTCTAGTAATTTTCACACTTCTAAGTTGATCAAAACTTCTCTTATCAATTCTCATTAATTATCTACCTTTCTCTGTCTCTCAAATATATTTAGTATTCTATCCATACATATCATAATAATAACAAATATTTTATTGTTTTTCTATAACTGGTTAAAGTAATATAACATATATAACCAATCATTAATTCTGACTTATAACCCTTCTCATAGTTTTTTATTTCATATATCAAATATTTAAATTCGTTGATACATAAAGTATTTGATATGAAATCTAACTAAAATATACGTTAAGTATATAAATATACTAAATAATATAAAGACAATTATGTTTGTATACTAAACTAGTAAATATCCTAATATGAAAATTTGAAAAGTAATCTATATTTTCTATAAATATTATGAAAGTAGGCTTATATTCTAATATAAGCCTACTTCGTGTAAATAATTATTTAATTTAGTATAAATAATCCTTTAAATCTTAAGTTTATAAAGTTAACTACTTTTTTTATAATCTTAATTAGAATTTAGTAGTTTTCTTCCCTTCTCCGTAATAGTTAAAGTATTTATTGGATTTGGAGAACAAGTTGTATGACAGCTTTTACATCCTGAGCTACAACTAGCTTCATTATTTTCTTCTGAAATATATTTCATTCTTTTCAATTGTTCCAGAACTTGCTCTATTACATCTTCACTAGTATTCATTTTACTTGCTAATGCCTTTTTAGAAAAAGCTGACATATTGCTTATTTCTCTTAGAGTATCTACTAACATATGTTCATCTCCTTCCTTAAATACTTACCTTCTTAAATATCTAAAATATTCTTTTACAACATAATACTTCTTAAATTTATATATGTTTTAATTACTTTTCTTATTTACAATTATGCAATTTTAGCAATTAGCTTAATCCGAATAGTCTACCTATTTGGTATACAAGTACTGATAATACCCAGCCTATCGCGAAAGTATAAACTGCTGTGAAGATAGCCCATTTTTTCGAGTTTGTTTCTCTTCTAATAGTACCAATTGCCGCTGCACAAGGTGTATACAATAGTGTCATAATCAAGAATGAAAAAGCACTTAATGGAGTGAAAACTCCTTGGATAGCAGTAACAAGTCTTGATCCCTCTTGCACACCTGCATATACCATACCTAATATTGCTACAACTGCTTCTTTTGCTGCTACACCTGCAAATAACCCTACTGAAGCTTGCCATGTTCCATATCCCGCTGGTTTAAATATTGGAGCAATAAATGTTCCTATCTTTCCAAGAATACTTGCCTCGCTGTAAGGTTCAACACCATAAGGTAATATTGATAATGCCCAAAGTGCAGTTACAACTACGAGTATTATAGTTCCTGCTCTCTTTATGAAAGAGCTTACTTTGTCCCACATATTCATTAAAATTGCTTTTACAGTAGGAATTCTATATGGGGGAAGCTCCATAACGAAATAAGAAGATTCACCTTTAAATAAGGTTTTACTAAATATTTTTCCCATTATTAAAGCAATAATGAATCCTATTACATATAAAGAAAATAAAACTAGTCCACCGTGTTTAGGGAAAAATGCTGAAATAAATACTAAATATACAGGTAATCTAGCACTACAAGAAATAAAAGGATTTATTAAAATAGCAATCATTCTATCTTTTTTACTATCTAAGGTTCTAGTAGACATAATTCCTGGTACATTACATCCAGTACCTACTAACATAGATATGAAAGTTTTACCATGAAGTCCTAGAGTTCTCATTATTCTGTCCATAACATATGCTGCTCTTGCCATATATCCACTATCTTCTAGAATACCAAGCAGCAGGTACATAACCATTATCAATGGAACAAATTCAAGTACAGTTCCAACTCCACCAATAACTCCATCAGTTATAAATGAAATTAATAGTTCTGGCGCATTCATATTAGTAAGAACTGAAGCTAATTTTTCTCCTAGGGATTCTATTGCACCAGCTACTAAATCACCAAGAAATCCTTGACCTACAACGAAAGTTACTTGATATACTATAAACATTATTAAAGCAAAAATAGGTAATCCAAGCCATTTATGAGTTAATACCTTATCTATCTTATCTGATTTAGTTGTTACTTCTACTTTAGGTTTTTTAACACTTTTATTAACTGCATTTCCAATGAACTCGTATCTTTTATCTACTATAATAAGTTCTGGCTCCATAGAAGTAGCAGCAACAGTATCTATACTCTCTTGAACTATGTCAAGAATATTAGAATCAGTTTTCTTTGTAATTATATCTTGTATATAACTATCACCTTCAAGAAGTTTAATAGCAACCCATTTAGAAGGATATTCAATATCAGTATAAGAATTTTCTATAATTTCTTTTAGATAATCTATCTGCTCATCTACTTCTTTTCCATAATTTATTTTATCTTCACAAGGCTTATCTTTTTTCATAAGCTTTATAGCTTCTTCAATAAGTTTATCTACACCCTCTTTTTTAGAAGCTACTGTTGGTACAACAGGAACACCTAATTCTTTAGATAGCTTTTCTATATTAATATCTATCTTTCTACTCTTAGCTTCATCCATCATATTAAGAGCAATGATAACCTTAGTTCCCATTTCTAATAATTGAGTAGTAAGGTATAAATTTCTTTCAATATTTGTTGCATCAACCATATTTATTACTACATCTGGATTATCTTTCATAATAAAGTCTCTTGCAACTATCTCATCTTCAGAATAAGCTCCTAAACTATAAGTTCCAGGTAAGTCTACTATATTATATTTTTCTCCTTTAAATTTAAGAGTTCCTTCTTTCTTTTCTACTGTAACTCCTGGCCAGTTTCCAACATGTTGATTGGTGCCAGTAAGAGCATTAAAAATAGTAGTTTTTCCACAGTTGGGATTTCCAACTAAAGCAATAGTATTCAAAAAATCTACCTCCTTTTTACATTAATAATCATTATCATTTACGAATTTTAAAAAATAAAATACCAGTAAATTAATTACCGGTTAATCATTATTTTTTGAGCAAGTCCTCTTCCAATAGCAACTCTACATCCTGATAGAGAAACTATTATAGTTCCTGCATCATTTTTCACAACTTTTACTTCCGCTCCTTTATTAAAACCCATTTCATAAAGTCTTTTAGAAATTTTCTCTCCACCTGAAATATTATCGACTACACCTTTTTCGCCTTCTATAAAAAAACTTAGAGGTACACAAGCCATACTCTTCCCCTCCTTAAAGTTGTTCTACAATAATATTTGATGCTTCATTTTTTCTTAAAGTAAGTTTATATCCTCTTATTAAGATTTCAATAGGATCTCCTAATGGAGCTTTTCCTTTTATTTCTACTTGTACCCCGGGAACTACCCCCATATCCATAAGTCTTCTTTTAACATGTGCATCCTTTGATATTTCCTTAACTTTTACTTTTGCACCTAATGGCATTTTATCTAAACTATCCATGTAAGTCCCTCCTTCATCTCCGAAAACGATAATCCTTATCAATTATATTTTATTACTTTTTTCTCAATAAATCAATGGTTTTGATAAAAATAATGACATTAGAATTATTAGTTATAGACTGTTAAATCCTAAAAAAGTGTCAGTATAGCATTTTAAATACTATTAAGATTGAACTAGCAAACATATTAAGTAGTATAAGAGAATCTATGATAAAAGTATTATTTAATATCTTTTAAAAGTATAGTTTGTCCATGAATAACCAATAATTTAATATAGCTCATACTTTAACCTATTTTATTACTAAGTGGTTAAAATATGAGCTAATATAAGCATTGATAATTATTTATACTTTATTCATAAATTTTTTAATACTATTTAATATTCATTAGCAAATACAGGTATAGCCGTGCCTTGCCCTTCCAATGGTAATCCTGCTTCTTGTAATGTTTTTCCGTCAACTAATACTTCTATATTTTTCACATTTTCAAACTGAGATAAAGTAAGACTTATATTTTTAGACATTTTATCAAAAGCAACTTGATCTTTTATAGAGTTTTCATTATCTAGTTTAACATCTACATATATAGTTCCGTCGCTTACCTGAGCTTGTTGAAGTTTTACCCCATCTGGAATATCTGTATATAATCCTGAAAGCTCAGGAGCTCCCTTAAACAAGTATCCTAGTGCTGTTAATATATTATTCTTATGTGAAGATACTGGAATAGTAACAGGAACATAATATTCATACTCTCCACTTCCAGTTCCTTTATAGTAAACTACCATTTTCGAATCAGTGTTTCCAGATACTTCTATTAAGTTTATATCTTCTCTCTTAAGAGGTTTTTCTATATTAGTTCCGTGTTTCATTGTAGTAACTGCTTTCCCGTCTATTATAATTTGTACTTCTTTTATATTTGGAAATTCTGTAAGAGTATACACTATTCCTTTTATCATATTTTCCTCTTGTTTCTTACCTTCATAGTTCTCTATTTCTTTACTAAAATCAATTTTACATATACCAGTCTCGTTATCAACGGTCATTCCTCTTATTTCTGTTCCTGTTGGTATAATAGGTTTTAACCCTATAGGATTAATATCTTCTCTCACTGCAACGGTATCAGTCATGTTCTTAAGAGCAGCTTTTGCTATTCCTTCTTCCCAAGGTATTTGTCTTTTAATAGGTACTAAATACCCATTTTCATTTTGATAGTAAAGTGTTGTATCTCTTAAGTTAGTTTCTATACTTGCATTTATCTCTTCTTCATCATTCCTTATTATCTCAATGTCTCCCTTTTCTTCAAATATTATCCCCCTTATTTGGTCAATCTTATTGCATCCATATAATAATAAGGATAATAATATAGTAAGTATAATTCCTATAATTTTTTTATGTTTCATACCCACCCTCCCTAAGTAATTTAATTTATTAGTTTCTCTAAAAGAAAATGAGTCATATATCGTACTAAAATAATTAATAACTTACTATAAAATATATTATCAATCTTAAAACTATATGAATCCTTTAAAGATTTTAAATAAAAAAGTCCATAATTTAACCTATATCATTGATATTTGGATAAATTATGGACTATTGATACTAATCTTTTAATTGCTATTTAGTACAATAACTATTTATTTAAAGTAATTATCTATAGATGTTGCTAAAGATTGAGCGCATTTTTCAAGATAACTTTCAGTTACTATTATCTTTTCATCATTCGGATTTGATATAAATCCTAATTCTGCTAAAGCTGATATCATTTTAACATCTCTTGTTACTGCAAGAGATCTATCAATTACGCCTCTATTTCTACCTTTCAATGCTGACACAATCCCATCTTGTATTTTCTTTGCATATGGGTAATCATCTTGTAATTTTATTTTACTAATATTTTTAGAAGAATAAAAAGTTTCTAAACCTGTTGCAGTAGGAGCATTATCAACTGAATTAAAGTGTATACTTATAAATGCATCAACATTATTATCATTAGCCATTTTAGTTCTCTCTCTTAATTCCACTCTTCTATCATCACTTCTTGTAAGCATGGTTCTATATCCAAGTGCCTTCAATTTTTTATCTAGTTTTAAAGCTACATTTAAAGCTAGATCTTTTTCTTTGTATTTACCAGAAACTGATGTTGTTCCAGGATCAGATCCTCCATGACCTGGATCTATCATAATTAGCTTTCCATTTCCAGGATTAGTTCCTGGATTAGTTCCTGGATTAGTTCCTCCACCTGTAGATTGACCATTAACATAAAGTATCATCTTATCATTAGACTTTTCTACAGATAAGGTAGGACTAGTATAACTACTATTAATATCCATTACTACTCTTGTAACTTTTTCTCCCTGTGGATAAGATCCATCATTGGAAAATTGAGATACTCTTACACTTCCAACAACACCAGTAGAGATACTTCCTATACTATCAGGAGCTATAGTATTTCTTAGATCTACTACAACTCTATTTGGATTTGGAAGTGTAAAGCTATTATATTCTTGTGGGTACATGTTATGTAGTACTATAGCCTCTTTACCATTTATGACTTCTTTAGTTATCTTTTCAAGCTTATTTGTAAAGTTAAGAGATATAGTATTTACATTAGGAGTCGTTATTTGCGGTCTCACCATCTTACTTAAATCTAAAACAACTCTAACTGTATCTTGATCAAATTGAGATGCCCTTATAGTTTGTAAAGGCCACTTTCCTACAGCTTTTTCTATATATCCACTTCCATTTACATTTAGTTTACTATCATGTATATCTATTACTAGTTTATCTGGATTACTTAATTCCATAGTAGTATATCTAGCTTGTCCACTTGTTTTTATCTCTATTTGCGGAAGAGCATTACCACTTATGTTTTTTACTGCAATATCACTAACTTGATTTAGTGCTGGAGGATTTTCTCCATTATTATAGTTAATTCTTGCAGTCCACGTTGGTGCATCCCATAATACTTCACATCCAAGCTCTTCTGACACAAATCTTAAAGGTACCATTGTACTTGCATCATCCATTAACTTAGCTGGAGTGTTATAAGGAATAGGTTTTTTTACTCCATTAACAGTTACATAATTACTATTAATTTTAAACACTATTTTTTTAGTACTTGTAATTATTGTTGCTTCTTCAGTTTGCTGATTCCATTCTATCTTAGCATTTAGTCTTTCAGCTATGGCTCTTATTGGTACTAATGTTCTTTCTTGATATATAATAGATGGAGAGTTTCCCACTACAGTTTGTCCATTAAAGTAAACATTTACTTTTCTTACATCTCTGTATTGCCCATCTATAAATACTCTGACAAATTGAGATTGACCTATAGAACTCATGCTTAAGCTAAATAGCATAACAAATATCAGCGAAAGCGAAATTATCCTTTTCAATACTTCCCCTCCTTTTATTATTTTTTTACAAAATAAAATAAATAGTAAGATTCTTTAAAACTTAATATTCAGAATCTTTCTATTTAATAAATACAAAGTATTTTGATAACTTGGCTAACTTTAATACATGTATTGACATTATTTATATTGTAGTTAAGAAAATCAACATATTTCTTATGTATTTTTAAGTTTCCTTTATACTATTTATATCATTATATAAAATATTATGTCAATTAGTTTTGAACTTTGTAACATTAATTTAACATATATAACCTTGAAATTTGAACTTTTTCAATATAATTCTTAATATTTATATTACTTTATATAATTCATCACTTTGAGGTGGATCTATAGTTACACCTTGTCCATCTTCTTCTATAATAATATCTTCCTCTGTAACTTCTCCTATAATAGTGACTTGTATATTTTCTTTTCTAAGTTCTTTTAGTATTAACTCTGAGTTTTTATCAGAAGCTATTATAAGCATACTTCCACTTGATATTAGTCTAAGTGGATTTATATTAAAAATACTACATATTTCATTTGTCGACTGTTTTATAGGTATAAGTTCTCTTTTTACTTTCACTCCTTTACCTATAGCTTCTGAAGCTTCCCATATAGCTCCTAAAACTCCACCTTCTGTAATATCATGCATATAATTTACTCCAATACTTGCACATATCATTCCTTCTTTAACTACACTTATATTATCTCCTAGGGCTTGTGCTTCCCTTATTAATTCTTCTGACAACTTATTTTTTAATCTATCTTCTAATTCATTAGCTATTATTGATGTTCCCTCTATTCCTGCTGATTTCGTTATAAGAATTTTATCTCCTACTTTTATATTTTCCATAGTAATAACTCTCTCTTTTAATTGCTTTCCTATGACTGTAGTAGTTATAACTACTCTATTAACTGCATCAGTTATTTCCGTATGACCGCCAACTATTTCTACATTTAACTTTTCAGAAGCTTTCCCAGCATCTTTCATTATTTGCTCTAAATCTTTTTCTGTAGTATTAGCTGGAGCTAAAATAGTCATAAGAACTCCTATAGGTTCAGCGCCACTTGCAGCTACATCATTACATGAAATATTAATAGCTAAACTACCTATATTATGTGTAGCTCCTGTTATAGGGTCAGTCGAAACTACACAACTATATTCTCCAAAGTCAATTACTGAACAATCCTTTCCTACACCTGCATGAACTATGACTTCTTCTCTTTTATTTTTTATGTTTTCAAATACTAATTTTTCAAGTAGGTCATTTGGCACTTTTCCTATTTCCATTATTAATCCTCCCCTTTAAAATATTTAATCCAATTTTCTATAGTAGTAAATTCATGATCTGATATTATATATATTGGTTTTATGTCATCAGGAGGTATACTATGAAAAATAAGTACTTCTTCATCATACCCTTCCTTTCTATCTTTTCTAAGTTTAAGATTATCTTTAAAGCTAAGAGAAGTATCCCAGTATTTTCTTATAATCCTTTCTCCGTGGCAATCTAAGTAATCCCTTGCATCACTAAACATATCTATATGTTGAAGTATAAAAGGTTCATATATTTTATTTGCTAAACTTTCATTAGCTATCCAGCATTTACTTGGATTCACTTTTAATCCTAGTACTACACTGTGTGAATGCCATTGATGATCAGTTGAATAGTTCATACTAGCATATATAGCCTTTTCTCTTTGAACCCAATGAGGTATTTCTTCATTTTTTAAACTATCTATATACTTATGAAAACCTAAGTATTTATCTATATATGTATTTTTATCATTATATTTTATCCCATTTTCTAATATATCTTTTAAGTCTGTTATAGCAGCAACATGATACACGTATCCTGTATCTTTATAATCGGAGAAAAACACTAAATCAACTCCTTTATTAATTAGAATATCATATTTTCATATATAAAAATAGTAAATTGTAGGCAAAATATATCAAAAGTAAAAATTAAAAATAAAATTTATTTTATTTGGTTAAAATACTATTAATACATTTTAATCGGAGGTAATAGTTATGAGCATTAACTGTTCTGAAAAGTGCCTTTATCAAGATGATGGATTATGTACATTAAATCATATAACAACTTCTAGTGGAAATAGCTGTAGCAGTTGCCCATATTTTAAAGATAAAAAAACAGCTAACTAATATCTACTATAATAATTATTATTTAGTTAATTGAAAAATCTATTCATGTTCTTACACTTAAATAAAAAGTGTTAAAAATTATATAATTCTAATGTTTCATTATATAAAGAAACAATTTATTAATTTTCAAAAAAAAGTAGCTAAAGGAGATGTTGTTTTATCCTATAGCTACTTTTTTTCTTTTACAGTTAACACTTATTTAATCAAAGTTAAGAATTCTAAAGAATTTTTCTTATTATTTCTTAATGTTTCTCCCCTATACTAAGAACATAAACTTTAGATATATTAGGAGGAAACAATCATGAATATAAATAAAAAATATTTTATTGCACTTATAATATGGACTATATTAATATGTGTTTTTAAAAAATATAATTTAATAGCATTAGATACAGAGACTATAAAGCAATATCTAGTATCAAATACACAATATACGATGATAGCATTTATAGGATTGTGGGTAATTAGACTATTATTTTTCATACCTGGGGTTATCCTTATGGTATTAGGAGGAATATGTTTCGGATCTATGAAGGGATTTTTGCTATCAATGTTAGGCTTCATTCTAAGTGAAACTTTAGTATATCTAGCTGGAAGAAAGTTCTCAAATTCACAACTAAGAAATTTAATTAATAGTAAGCATCCAGAGATGGTACCGTTAATAGAAAAGTATAAATTTAAATTTTTAGCATTAGGAGTACTTTGCCCTGTAGCTCCAACGGACATTATATGCTTTTTATCAGCTTCAACAAGAGTAAGTTACATCAAATATATTTTATCTATAATTTTAGCTAACACTCCTGCCATGTTGCTATATAGTTATATGGGAATAGGTTACAAAGATTCTGTATATAGTATTACACTACTTGTCATATCAATTAGTATAATTACCTTTTATTCCACAACAATATGGAATAGTCTTAAAGACAAAGTAGGATGTTAATAGTTTAGTTATCATTTTTACTAAATGAATTCATCAAAATCTATTTAATTATTATGTTTTAAATTAAATATAAGAAACCTCCTTATATAGATTTTCAGTAAAAACCTTAATCTACAAGGAGGTTTCTTTTGATTACTTTATTATATTAGTGTTTTAAGATGTAAGTCCATTTAAAGTCTGTATCAACTCCAACTGGATATCTAGCTATTCCTTTTACATATGGTTTTACCGCATGTGGTTTTACTTCATAATATAAAGGATATATAGGCATATCTTTTGCTAATATTTTTTCTGCCTTAATTAAATTATCATGTCTTTCATTAATATCTGCTGTAGTTATTGCTGTTTTTACTAATTCATCATATTCTGGATTTGAATAGTAAGCATCATTATGTGGTGCACCTGTTAAATGTAAATCCATAAATGACATTGGGTCGTTATAGTCTCCTCCCCAACCTGCCATAGTTATTGTATAATCTTTTCTGTCATATCTATCTAGTCTTAATTTAAATGACGCTGACTCTATTTTTATTTCTACTCCTAATGCTTTTTTCCACATTTCTTGATAAGTTTGTGCTTCTCTTAATGCTCTTGTACTATCTCCTGCTAAGAAGCTTGTTCCTTTTTGGAACTCTTCTTTAGTAATTCCTAACTCTTTTAATCCTTTTTCAAAGTATTCTTTTGCTTTTTTAGCATCATATTTTGGTAATACATCTCCACGTTGCTTAGCAAATTCTCCATCATCTTTACCTTTTATAAGTCCTGGTGTTAATCCTCCTGCAACTACTCCAGCACCTCTTAAAACATTATCTACGTGAGATTTTCTATCTATCGCAAGTGATAGACCTTTTCTTATATTTTCATTTTTCATGTATTTATTTTCAACGTTATATTGTAAATACCAAACTGTACCTTCTGGTACTTTTACATAATCTTCAGTGTCTTTATATTTATCTATAAAGTCTACTGAAACTGTCATTTCATCCATATCTCCAGTGTCATATAAGTTAACTAGAGCATTAGCATCTGTTATCATATCTCCTTCAATTCTTTGAAGTTTAACACTTTTAGCATCCCAGTAATTAGGATTTTTTTCTAAAGTTAACTTTTGTTCATTTTTCCACTCTTTAACTACGAATGGTCCTGAATATACCATTTTATCTGGAGCTGTAGCAAATTGGTCACCAAGCTTCTCTACAGTAGCTTTTTGAGCTGGTAAGTAAGTATAGAATGCTAGTAAATCTAAGAAGAATGGAGTTGGTCTTTCTAACTCTACTTTTAATGTTTTTGGATCTACTACAGTTATTCCTACTTGATCAGCATCTTTTATTTTTCCAGTATTATAAGCTTCTCCATTTTTAATATGATATAACTGATAAGCATATTCTGAAGCTGTTGCTGGATTTAATGCTCTTTTCCAAGCAAATGCAAAATCTTCAGCTGTTATTGGTGTTCCATCTGACCATTTAGCATCTCTTAAATGGAATGTATATGTTAGTTTATCATCACTAACTTCCCATTTTTCAGCTAAACCTGAACCTTGTTTTATTTCTCCATTTGGAGATCTTCTTACAAGTCCTTCATAAATTCCATTAATGATCCATCCTGAAACTTGATCTTTACAAACTTGTGGATCTAAGTTAGGTGGGTTTGCCTGCCAGTTAAATCTTAATACTTGTTCTTCTGCTAATTCTTCTTTGCCTGTACTTTCTTTCCCCTTATCACTTTTCTTGTCGCCTGAACTATTTCCACATCCAGCCAGTCCAAGGGAAAGTGATAATACAGCAACTAAAGATAATGAAAGCCATTTTTTCATCTTCATTTACTTTCCTCCCTTATTTCTCTAAATATATTTATTTAGTGTATTTATTTAAAGTAGAGTAAGAAGAAAAAACTTACTCTACCATATGACAAGCTACAAAATGATCTGGTCTAATTTCTCTAAATTCTGGTTGTTTTTGTTGGCATATAGTGCTAGCAATACTACATCTAGTTCTAAATTTACATCCTGAAGGAGGGTCTATTGGACTTGGTACATCTCCTTCTAGCATTATTCTTTTTCTACTTCTTTCGATTTCCGGATCTGGTATTGGTACAGCAGAAAGTAGTGCCTGAGTGTAAGGGTGTAATGGTTTATCATATAGTTCAGTACTTTCAGCTAACTCTACTATATTTCCAAGATACATAACAGCTATTCTATTTGATATATGTTTAACCATACTTAAGTCGTGAGCAATAAATATATAAGTTAATCCAAATTCTTTTTGCAAATCTTCTAGCAGATTAACTACTTGAGCCTGAATCGATACGTCAAGAGCAGATATAGGTTCGTCACATATTATGAGCTCAGGCTCAATAGCAAGAGCTCTTGCTATACCTATACGTTGTCTTTGTCCACCACTAAACTCATGTGGATATCTATTAGCATGTTCTTTATTTAGCCCAACTAGTTCTAGTAGTTCATATATTCTTTTTTGTCTTGCTTCACCCTTGTATAGGTCATGAATATCTATACCCTCACCTATAATATCTGTAACTGTCATTCTAGGATTCAGTGATGCATATGGATCCTGGAATATCATCTGAGCTTTTCTTGTAAAATCTTTTCTTTCTTTTCCGTTCATTTTATTTATATTTTTATCCTCAAATATTATATCTCCATCTGTTGCATCATAAAGTCCTATTATAGTTCTACCTGCAGTTGATTTTCCACATCCTGATTCTCCAACTAGTCCTATAGTTTCACCTCTTTTAACCTTAAGACTTATTCCATCTACAGCTTTTAATATCTGTCCTTTACCTACATTAAAGTATTTTTTCAAGTTATTAATTTCTATTAGATTCTTTTCATTGTTACTCACTTTTATTTCCCTCCTTTGGCTACAGGACTCTCAACATTAGGCGCTAATTCATGTTGTAGCCAACAATTTACACGGTGAGTATCTGTAATTTGAGTTTCTTCTGGATGCTGTTCTAAACAAACTCCCATTGCATAGTCACATCTAGCCGCAAATGGACATCCTTTTGGAGGTGCTATTAAGTCAGGTGGTGTACCATTTATAGGTATCAGTTTTTCATTTTTATTTATATCTAGTCTAGGAACTGATTTTAGAAGTCCCCATGTATAAGGATGCTTTGGATTATAAAATACTTCATTTACAGTTCCAGTCTCTATAATAACTCCAGCATACATTACTGCTACTCTATCTGATATATCTGCAACTACTCCTAAATCATGAGTAATTATTATTATTGACATGTGGAGTTTTTCTTGTAATTCTCTCATAAGATCTATAATCTGAGCCTGTATAGTAACATCTAGTGCAGTTGTAGGTTCATCAGCTATAAGAAGCTTTGGATTACAAGCTAGTGCTATAGCTATCATAGCTCTTTGTCTCATACCACCACTGAATTCATGTGGATATTGTTCTACACGCTTTTCTGGTGTTGGAAGACCAACTAGTTTAAGCATTTCTATAGCTTTTTCTTTAGCTTGCTTTTTATCCATATTTTGATGTTTCATTAAGCCTTCCATTATCTGCTTTCCGATTTTCATAGTTGGATTAAGAGATGTCATAGGGTCTTGGAAAATCATACTTATATCTTTTCCACGAACAGACTCCATTTGTTTATCTGAAAGTTTTGTAAGATCTTTTCCTTCAAATGTTATTGTTCCTCTTTTTATTCTTCCAGGAGGCATAGGGATAAGTCTCATTATAGTCTGTGATGTTACTGACTTGCCACATCCAGATTCTCCTACTATTGCTAAAGTTTCTCCTTTATTTACATGAAAGTTCACACCTCTAACAGATTGAACTTCTCCAGAATAAGTGTCAAAAGATACTGCTAAGTCTTTAACATCTAAAAGTTTATCTTTCAACGTCTTCCCTCCTTACTTTCTAAGCTTAGGATCTAGTGCGTCCCTAATGCCGTCTCCTAATATATTAAATGCAAGCATTGTTACACTTATTAATAAAGCTGGGAATAATAGCTGATATGGATATGTTAAAAGTGTCAATGTTCCTTCATTAGCTAGTGTTCCCCAACTTGCTAGTGGTGCTGGAACTCCAAGTCCTATATAACTTAAGAAAGCTTCTGTAAATATTGCACTAGGAACTTGGAAAGTTAAGTTTATTATTATAGGTCCCATAGCATTTGGTATCAAGTGTTTTAGTATAATTCTTGATGAACTAGCTCCTAAAGTTTTGGCAGCAAGTACAAACTCCATTTGTTTTAGCTGTAGTACTTGGCCCCTAACTAGACGAGCCATTCCTCCCCATCCAGAAATGGATATCGCTACTATTATAGTGCTTAATCCTTGCCCCATAACAAGCATTAATAGGATAACCCACAATAGCTCTGGTATAGAGTATATTATCTCTACTATACGCATCATTATAACGTCTACATATCCACCAAGATAACCTGAAATTCCGCCATATATAATCCCGATAGTTATATTAATTAATGCTGAAATAAATCCTATGAATAAAGATACTTTAGCTCCTTCCCAACATCTAACAAATATATCTCTTCCTAGTGCATCAGTTCCGAACCAATGTACTGATGTAGGTCCTTTATTTATAAGAGTAAAGTCTTGTTCTGAATATCCAAAAGGTCTAATTTTAGGCCCTAAAAAAGCCATTATAATTATAAGAAATAATAATCCAAGTGAGAACAGTGCTAGTTTGTTTTCTTTTAGTCTTCTCCAAGCATCAGCCCAGTAAGTTAAACTAGGTCTAACAATTTTTTCAGATTTATCTATATCTTTGTCTACAGGCTTAAACATATCTTCAGTCAATGTAGACATCTGACTCTTCGGCATCTTTTTCTCCCCTCTTTCTAACTACTGGTCTAGTCTTATTCTAGGATCAACTAGTCCGTATAATAAGTCTATAATGTACATCATAAATACTAATATAGTTGCATAAAATGTCGTAGTTCCTAGTATAAGTGTATAGTCATTTTGTTGAATACTTTGAACATAATGCTTACCTATCCCAGGTATTATAAATATATTTTCAACTACGAATGATCCTATAAGAACTGAAGCTATCATAACTCCAAGTATAGTTATTACTGGTAATATAGCGTTTCTTATAGTATGTTTAAATATTATAGATCCTTTTGAAAGACCTTTTGCCTTAGCTGTTTTTACATAATCTTGTCCTAATACATCAAGCATACTTGTTCTCATCATTCTAGCTATATATGCAGTCATACTTAATCCTAAAGCTACTACTGGTAGTACATAGTGGCTAAGAGTACCCCATCTTCCAACTGGGAACCATTTCAGATATGCTCCAAACCAATACTGAAATAATGCTGCAAATACAAAGTTAGGAACTGAAACTCCTATTACAGCAGTTATAATCACTAAATAGTCAGGGAGCTTACCCCTATTTAGTGATGCTATCACTCCACATGATACTCCCACTACTACTCCTAACGTAGCAGCTAATAATCCTAGCTTAGCTGATACAGGAAATCCTTCTGATAGTATATTTCCAACTGATCTGTTTTCATACTTCATTGAATCTCCTAAATCTCCCTTTAAAAGATTTTTCATATAAGTTCCGTATTGAACTATAAGTGGCTTATCTAGCCCATATTTAGCTTCTAAGTTTTTCATAATTTGTGGTGGTATTTTCTTACCATCAGTAAACGGATCTCCTGGTATTGAGTGCATTAAGAAAAATGTTATAGTTATAATAACCCAAACAGTTAACACCGCTATTACTCCTCTTTTAAGAGTATACTTTAACAATTACTACACCTCCATACATCTATAAAAGCCTTTTTATACTAGATATTAATATATCTATAGTTTTGAATTTTACGATAAATTTGACAATTTATCTTAAATAAAAGCAAAAAAGTAGTATATATAAGAGTAAAAAACACATAACAAATATATAAAACTTCTTTTTCACTTTAATATTCTAAAGCATTTTATATATTAAACTTTAAATATAATTTAGCCTATTGTAAAAGTTTCTAATTTTCTGAATTTAATATCAGAAAAGTAACATCGACACAATCTCTCTCGACATTATATATAATTATATAACACAACCTAATTAACATATTTTTAACAATTTATTAATATTTCTTAACAATTTGTATAGATAAATATTACAATTATGTTTATACATATTGTTGAAAATCACACATTTATAACCTTATTCACTCACTGCAAAGAAAAAATAT
This sequence comes from Gottschalkia purinilytica, assembly GCF_001190785.1. NCBI lineage: Bacteria > Bacillati > Bacillota > Tissierellia > Tissierellales > Gottschalkiaceae > Gottschalkia > Gottschalkia purinilytica. Next base: position 18,139 of record NZ_LGSS01000020.1, read on the forward strand.
TCTTTTAATATTCCACAATTAGTTAAATAGTTTTTCTTTTTGTTACATTTTTTTAATATTTTTATATACTATATATTTACTATCTATTTATTTATTAGACAAATATATATATCAATAGTAAAATTTTGAAATAAAATTAATGTTTAATATGAAACATTAATCATATATTATTGATACGATAATCCATCTTATACACAATTTGGAATATGAGATAAGAATAAAAAATAGTCAGTATGACGATTAAGCCTTACTGACCATTTCTAATAATATGTTATTTATTTTTTTTGGATTTGCTTTGCCTTTTGTAGCTTTCATTATTTGTCCTACAAGAAATCCTAATACCTTATCTTTTCCTTGTTTATATTCATTAACAGCATCTTGATTTTGAGACAGTATTTCTTTCACTATTAATCTAAGCTCTTTGTCATCATTTATTTGCTTAAGTCCTAAATCTTCTATTATTACTTTAGGTCTTTCCCCTTGTTCAAACATCCTTCTAAATATATCTTTAGCTGTACTATTATTTATATCACCATTACTAATGTAATTTATTAACTCACCTAAGTCCTTAGATTCAAATTTTATATTATCTATTTTTATTTTACTATCATTCAATCTTCTTAGCATGTCTCCAGTTATCCAGTTTGCTACTTGTTTAGCTTCTTTAGTATAATTTAGTGTTTCCTCGAAAAAATTAGCTATCTTTTTATCAGCTATAAGAATCTCAACATCGTATTCGGATAACTCATATTTATCAATAAATCTTATTTTCTTATCATGTGGTAGTTCTGGAAGACTTTTTTCTATATCACTAATCATATCCTCATTCAATAATACATTAACTATATCGGGTTCTGGAAAGTATCTATAATCTAGAGCATCCTCTTTGCTTCTCATTGCTAATGTCTTATTTTCTGATTCATCCCATCTTCTTGTTTCTTTACTTCCAATTTTTTTGTATTTTAAAAGCTCTATATGTCTACTTTCTTCGTATTCAACTGCTCTTATAGCATTTTTAAATGAATTCAGATTCTTAAGCTCTACAATTTCTGTTTTTATATTATTATTTTCGTCTACTATATTTATGTTTACATCACATCGAAGTGACCCTTCCTCCATTTTACAATCTGATACTTCTATATACTCTATTATTTGTTTTAAATTCTCTAAAAAAATACTCAATTCTTTTGATGAATTTATATCTGGTTCAGTTACAATCTCTATAAGTGGTACTCCACATCTATTATAATCAAGTAGTATATTTCTTTCTTTATCATATATAGATTTTCCAGTGTCTTCTTCTATATGTATTCTTTTTATTCTTATCTTTTTATTTGATCCCTCATTTTCTATATTAAGATAGCCATTTTCACATAATGGATTATAATATTGAGTTGTCTGAAATCCTTTTACTAAGTCCTGATAAAAATAATTTTTTCTATCCATGTTAACTTTATTAGCAATCTTACAATTAAGAGCTAACCCCGCTTTTATTCCATACTCTATCACCTTTTCGTTAATAATAGGTAGTGATCCTGGAAGCCCTAAACATACAGGGCATACTTGGGTATTTGGTTCTTTTCCAAACTCAGTTGAACAACCGCAAAATATCTTTGTATTAGTATTTAATTCTACATGTATTTCTAGTCCTATAAGGGTTTTATAAGACATTTTATCAACTCCTGTTTTTATCAATTATTCATAATAAAACTTTTCAAAGACTTCATTAGCATACTTTATTTTTTTCATAAGCATAAGCTATCTTAAAAATAGCTTTTTCATTAAGTCTATTGCTCATTATCTGCATTCCTATAGGTAAATTATCAATTTTACCACAAGGAATAGTCATAGCTGGAATTCCAACTAAGTTAGCTGGAGTTGTTAATTTATCTAATATATGACCATATTCACCATTACTTTCCTTACTACCTAGCTTAAAGGGTAGATTAATTGTAGTAGGTGTTATTAAAACATCATACTTTCTAAATATATTTTCATATTCATTTTTTAATAATGTTCTTATCTTACAAGCTTTTTCATAATATTTTTCATAGTTACTAGAACTTAAAAAGTAGTTCCCAATTAGTATTCTCTTCTTTACTTCTTCTCCAAATCCTTCGCTCCTGTTTTTTATAATTAAGTCTTCTATTGAACTATAATTATCGCTTCTATATCCATACCTTATTCCATCAAATCTCCCTAAATTAGAACTGGCTTCTACTAACGATATTATATAGTATGCTGATAATGCATACTCTGTAGTTGGAAGTGAAATTTCATCAATATTAGCTCCTAGTCTTTCAAGGAACATTATTTCTTCTAGCACTTTTTCCCTTATACGTTCATCCACTTCTGATCCAAAGTATTCTCTTGGTATACCTATTTTCATTCCTTTAATATTGTCTATTAGATATTCTCTATAGTTTTCTTTTTCTCTATTAATAGATGTAGAGTCAAATTTATCGTTGCCCGATACGCTATTCAACACTATAGCACAATCCTCTACATTCTTAGTTATAATTCCTATTTGATCTAAAGACGAGGCAAAAGAAACTAGTCCATATCTAGAAATTAATCCATAAGTAGGTTTAAGTCCTACTACTCCACAATAACTAGCAGGTTGTCTTACAGAGCCTCCCGTAGAAGAAGCTATAGAAAAAAGTACTTGTCTAGATGCCACGCTAGCAGCTGATCCGCCACTTGATCCTCCTGGAACTCTAGATTTATCTACAGGATTTTTAGTAGAATTAAAATAAGAAGTTTCATTAGACGATCCCATAGCAAATTCATCCATATTATTCTTACCTATTATGATTGCTCCATCTTCTTTTAATTTTTTAGAAACGGTAGCATCATATGGTGCTATGAAATCTTTCATCATCTTTGAAGCACAAGTTGTCTTAAATCCTTCTACCATTATATTATCTTTTATAGAACATGGAATTCCTGCTAAATCGGATATAGTCTTCATTCTTATAATAGTATCATCCACTTGTTTAGCCCTTTTTATTGCATAATCTTCAAATACAGATATAAAAGAATTTAAATCAGATTCCGTTTCACTTATTCTTTTTAAATAGCTTTTCACTATATCTTGTGAATTTATCTCTTTTTTTCTTAATAAATCTATTAAATCATGTATAGTGAGATGAGTTAGATCCACTTGTATCATCCTTTCAATACTTCAAATATGAAGCAATATATTAACTTATTAATAATTTTCCTACGTACTTCATATAGTTAAGTAATTTATTTATTTCTATTTTTCCAGTTGTACTTAGATATAGACATTTCATACAAATTCCAATAACCGTTTTCAACCTTCCTCGCATTTTTAATAAGATTTTCTTTTACAAATCCAACACCCTCGTAACACTTAATAGCACCAGAGTTAAAATCAAATACTTTAAGGATTATCTTCTCTAGTTTAAACTTTGTAAATCCAATCCTTAATAATTCTTCTAATACTAGTTTCCCTATTCCTCTACCTCTTACATTTTCTTCTCCTATTAAAAATCTTCCTATTTTCCCAACCATATTGACCTTATCTTCTATGCATAACTCAACAGTTCCAATAGTTTCATTTGTATCAGCTAATATTATTTTATAAACGAATATATCAGAATTTTCTTTTTTAACTTTATTATAAAAATATTCTCGGATTTGATCTTCAGTTAAAGGATATGTATACACAGGCCCAGCCCATTGCAATAAATAATCTGACGTCTTATTTCCATTCCATTCAACTATTTTTCTAAAGTCTTTTTCTTCTAAGTACTGAAGCTTTATCATTTTAATTCCCCCTAAATAACGAGAAATATGAATTTCTTACTAAGTTAATCATATACAAATTTGCACCAAGAAGAGTTATTATTCTACTTGGTGCATAAAATTATCCTAATATTTTTTCGATTACCCAGGAAATATGCTGATACTTATTGTCAATTTATTTTGTAGAAATTTTAAAATAATCGTCAAGAGTATCTTTTGCATTCATTAAAGCCTTATTTTTATCCATACTTTCTTTTAAGACATCTTCTCTTGTTACATTCATTTGTGAATGAATATAGTAAGTAGGCTCTATATTTGTCGTATTCATTTCTTCAATCTTTTCTACATAGTTTAGTAATATTTCTATATCTTTTATGAATTTCTCTTTTTCCTTACCTTTTATTTCTAATTTTGATAGTTTTATAACTTTCTCGATTTCTTCCTCTGTAATAGTCATTATATTCCCTCCATATTACATAAGCTTTGAATCTTCAACTATTTTCTTAAATTCATCACTATTTATAATAGAAATTCCAAGTTCACTAGCTTTGTCGGCCTTTGATCCTGGATTTTCTCCAACTACCACAAAGTCTGTTTTTTTACTTACACTACCTGTCACTTTACCACCAAGTTTTTCTACTATTTCTTTTGCCTCAGTCCTACTAAAGTCTTCTAAAGTGCCAGTAACAACTACAGTTTTTCCACTGAATATACTATCTTCTTTTACTTCATGCTCTTCATATTCTAAAGTTATTCCTTCAGATAATAGCTTATTTATACTTTCTACTATTTTGTCATCATGGAAAAACTCTATTATACTATTAGCAACTATTCCTCCTATATCTGGTACAGAAATTAATTCATCATATGTTGCGTTCATTATATTTTCTAGTGACTTGAAAGTATTAGCAAGCTCTGTAGCTGTTTTTCTTCCTACATTAGGTATACCAAGTGCATATATAAACGCATCTAAATCACAATTTTTACTTTTTTCTATAGCATTTAATAGATTCTCTGTCTTTTTCTTTCCGAATCTCTCTAATTCAACTAAATCATCAAATTTAAGCTCATATATTTGAGATATATCCTTTAAATCTAATTTTTCAAATAACTGTCCTGCTGTTTTTTCACTAAATCCTTCTATATTCATAGCATCTCTACTTGCAAAATGAACTAGTCTTGATACTAACTGTGGCTTACAAGATAGTGAATTTAAGCAAAACATATGTACACCTTCATGTTTCAATTCACTATTACATGCAGGACAGTATTCTGGCTTATCTATTTCCTCATGTACTTCATCATCTTCAACTGCTCCCATTATTTCTGGTATAACATCATTTGACCTTCTTATCCAAACCTTGCATCCTTTTTTTACTCTTTTTCTCTGTATATCATCCCAGTTATTTAAAGTAGCCCTTTTTACAGTTACTCCTCCTATATCAATAGGCTCTAGATGTGCTATTGGAGTTACTTTTCCCGTTCTTCCTACATTCCATTCCACTTCTAGTAGCTTTGTAGTAACTTCTTCTGCCTCAAATTTATATGCCATAGCCCATCTAGGAAACTTCTGAGTATATCCTAAAACTTCTCTCGTTCTAATATCATTTATTTTTATAACTAATCCATCTGTTAACACATCTAAATTTTTTCTTTCTTCATTCACTCTACCTACTTCTTCTATTACTTCTTCTATATCATTATATACTTTAAGATAGTCGTTTACAGGAAGTCTATTTTCCTTTATGAACTCTATCATATCTAGATGAGTTTCAAATGTTAATGTATCAGAAAATCCTATATTATAAAAGTAAGCTATAAGGTTTCTTTCTGCTGTTAACTTTGGATCCAAGTTTCTTAAAGCCCCTGCCGCTCCATTTCTAGCATTCTTCAAAGGTTCTTTTGCCTTTTTATTATACTCTTCTAGTGCCGATAAAGGCATGAGACCCTCTCCTTGAACCTCAAATGTGCCATCTTTAAAAGGTATAGTTAAAGGAACAGTTTTTATTGTTTTTATCTGTGGAAGTATGCCTTCTCCTATTATTCCATTACCTCTAGTTGAACCTTGTACTAGTTTTCCATCTTGATAAGTAAGGTTTATTGTAAGACCATCGAATTTTAGTTCAACAACATACGTAGGATATGGAAGCTTCTGTTCATTTGCTGCATTATACTGGTTTATAAGCTTTTTAACTCTTTGATCCCAACTTCTAAGTTCTTCTACATTTTGGCTTTTATCCAAGCTCAGTAGTTTTCCTAAATGTCTATGTTTTTCGAACTTATCTAATACTTCCCCACCTACTCTTTGTGTAGGTGAGTTAGAAAGCACAGTATTTGTTTCTTTCTCGAGTGCTACTAATTCATCATAAATAGCGTCATATTCTTTATCACTAACCTTAGGACTGTCTAATGTATAGTAGTAGTAGTTTAGGTCATTTATTATATCTATTAGTTCTTTCATTCTAGACAATTTATTATCATCCATATTAGCACCTCCAAATTTATACTACTTCTATAGGTGCATAGGCAAGCATAAGTTTCTTTATACCTTGACTTGGAAAAGTTACTGTTATCTCTGTATTTTCTCCTTGTCCTTTTACTTGAACAACCGTTCCTATTCCCCAAGACTTATGGCTTACTTTCGCTCCTGCCTTTATATTCTCACTATCTGAATTCAGATTAGGTTCTTTTTTAGTATTCTCAAATGTATATCCTTTAAAATATTTACTACTTGTACTTGAATTTTGAGTTGCAGTATTTAATTTTTTCTTTTCATTGCAACCATCGATCAAACTTTCCGGTACTTCGCCTATAAACCTTGAAACTGCATTATAATTTGTTTTACCATACAACATACGTATACTTGAATATGTCATATATAGTATTTCTTTGGCTCTTGTTATTCCTACATAACAAAGTCTTCTTTCTTCTTCTAACTCATCATCATCTGTAAATCCTCGTGCTGATGGAAAAAGTCCTTCTTCCATTCCAGTCATAAATACTACAGGAAATTCAAGACCTTTAGCGCTGTGTAAGGTCATTAAAGTTACTGCTTCACCGTTTTCTGTGTCCACTCTATCTATGTCTGAAAGTAATGATATATTAGCAAGAAAATCTTCCAAATTACTTTCTTCATTATTAGCTTCATAATCTATAGCAACAGATAGAAACTCTTCTAAGTTTTCTATTCTACTTCTGGCTTCCACTGTATTCTCTTCTTCAAGCTCTTTTATATATCCAATAGAATCTAATATGTTCTCGATTAAGTCTTTTACTCCTAATATTTCTTTCATAGCTATAAATTTTCCTATAAGAGAAACAAAGCTTTTTAAGTTAGTTATTGCTCTTTGTGAAAGCCCAGGTATTTCTTCTGCATCCAGCATTATACTATATATACTTTCACCTTTCTTAATACTATAATCCTCTACCTTATCTAAAGTCGTTTTTCCTATTCCTCTTTTAGGAACATTTATTATTCTTTTTAAACTTATATTATCTACTGGATTTTGAATAACTCTTAAGTAAGCTATAATATCTTTTATTTCTTTTCTATCGTAGAACTTTAATCCTCCTACAATTTTATATGGTATATTCCCTTTTATTAATGCTTCCTCTAGTACACGAGACTGGGCATTAGTTCTGTAAAGTAAGGCAAAATCCGATAAGCTTTTTTCATCTTCCTCACAGATACTTTTTATTTTATTAACTATAAAGTAAGCTTCGTCGTGTTCGTTATCCCCATTATATATTTTTATTTTGTCTCCTTCTTCATTTTCAGTCCATAAAATCTTATCTTTTCTCTCTAAATTATTTTCTATAACAGAGTTTGCTGCATCAAGTATAGTTTTTGTAGAGCGATAATTTTGTTCTAGTTTTATAACTTTAGCATTAGGATATTCTTCTTCAAAGTCCAATATATTCCTTATGTCAGCTCCTCTCCATTTGTAAATTGACTGGTCAAAATCACCAACCACGCATATATTCTCATGTTGTTTAGCCAATAATTTTATCAACATATATTGTGCTCTATTTGTATCTTGATATTCATCTACTAATACATATTTGAATTTATTTTGATAGTATTCTAGTACATCAGGATTTTGTCTAAAGAGCTCTATAGTTTTATTTATTAAGTCATCAAAGTCTAATGCATTATTTTCTTTTAACTTATTTTGATATAATTCATATAGCTCTCCTTTTTGTCTTTCTCTAAAGTCGCTATAGTTATCATTTATATATTTATCTGGTGATATCAACTTGTCCTTTTGAGATCCTATAAAGTTTAACATTGAATTAGGATCAAATAGTTTTTCGTTCATGTCTTTTTCTTTTAAACAATCTTTTATAAGAGTCTTTTGATCACTAGTATCAAATATAACAAAACTTCTATTGTATCCGATCTTCTCTATATTTCTTCTAAGTATTCTTACACATATAGAGTGAAAAGTTCCTGTCCATATATCGTCTACTCCGTCTACTATAAGTCTGGATATCCTTTCTTTCATTTCACTTGCAGCTTTATTTGTAAATGTAAGTGCTAATATATTATAAGGACTTACTCCTTTTTCCTCGATTAAATATGCTATTCTATAAGTAAGTACTCTTGTCTTTCCACTTCCAGCACCAGCTAATACGAGTATTGGTCCTTCCGTAGCAAGAACAGCTTCTTTTTGTCTTTCGTTCATTCCTGTAAGAAAGCTCATTTTATTTTCCCCTTTCTTCTCATTGTCTACTTATACTATTATATAAGAAAGTATCTCCTTATTAAAGATGATTAGTCAATGATATTAGTAGTGTAACTATATCATATTTTATTCTTATATTTAACAGCCCTATATAAGAAGTTTCTAACTTCTGTAAATGTGAGTAGTTCACCAATTATAAACCTAATTAAAAATGAGCCTCTTTTAATATTAAGAGACTCATTACTTTAATTATAATTATTCTATTAAAACACATATTCTCCTTTTTCTAATAAATCTTTTGTTATATTTATCATTTCATCAAACATAGTTATTATAGTTTTAGATAACTCTTTAGCCTTTTCTACTTGAGAGTAAGCTTCCTTAATATTTTCTCTCTTTATTAAATTAATAACTACTTCTCCTATATTATGCAAGTCTTCATGATAAGAATCAACTTCAGACCATATTTCTAAAATTTGGGGATTTTTAGGACTAACAGAGTGATAAAAATGTCCAAAAGCACATCTATGTCCATCTGTCTGGATAGGTAGAACTTTCACTTCATTTACCATAGATTCTAAAGTCAGAACCCAATTCTTGTGGGCAGTTATAGCAGATTCCACATTTTTGATAAAGTCATCATTGGAAATTCTATACTTATCTTGATTACTAAGCTTTCCACCAACTTTAGCTACACTAGATACCTTATTTTCTATATCTTTAATTCCACTAGATATCTCTTTAATTTTATTAGATACATCTGTTAACTCAGTTGAAGTATTGTTCATTTTTTCTATTATATTAGTTGTATCTCCCATTGCACTACTTATTTCCTCCGTAGCAGAGCTAAGTTCTTGACTTGTATTAGATATAGCATTAATTCCATCTACAGTTTCACTTATTAGTTCATTATTTTTATTAAATATGTATATGAGCTCATCTAATTGAGCTTTAACTGATTCTATTTCATCTACTGATTCTGAAACACTCTTAGAACTATTCTCAGAGGCTATATTTATATCTTCTATATGTATACTAAGACCTTCTAATAGTTTTTTTGTATCTGCTGAAAGCTTCCTCACTTCTTCAGCTACAACATTAAATCCCTTACCATGCTCACCTGCTCTTGCTGCCTCTATAGAAGCATTTAATGCTAGTATATTTATTTGTTCTGATATAGAATCTATATCTTCCATTGTTTTTTTTACATTCTTAGTTATATTGATCAAACTTGAAACATTATCATACATAGTATGTGATATATTTGTTACATATTCAATACTCTCTCCTATAACCTCCGCCATTTCTTTACTTGATGTCACATTATTACTCATCTCTTTAGTTTTATCATTCATAACAGATAAAGAATCTGAAACCTCTATAGAATTATTTTCAAGTTCGGCCATATTTGCAGATATTTCTTCAAAAACTGATGCTAATCCATCAGATATATTACTTATATTTGAAACACCGTCATTTATTTCACTTGAGTAATGTTCTAACTTTACGTCAAAAGTACTAATATCTATGGCTATATCTAATATACTGTGAATAATATACTCTATCTCTTCTTTATTTCCATAAAATTTATGTGATAAATCTATTAATTTTCTTACTATTCTATCTTTTGTATCAATTCTATTAGAATCCTCTAATTTATCTTTTAACATGTCATCTATAATCTCTTCATACTTTCTTTTACTTAGAATCATTTTTATCATTCTCCTTATATCTCTACGTATTTAAGAAATTTTATAATCTCTAATAATTTAGTTTACTCAAGTTTTTCAATATAATATATAAGTTATTTTAACATATTTTATCATTATATTATGTTTTTTTACATATTTCGCATATTTTTTTACTAATAAATTATATTCCCTCATTTAGCTATGTTTAACTATTTTTTTTGTATAGATCAACTATAAATAGTTTTATTTTTCTTTTAATTATCTATATATCTTTTATAAAAGTTACAAAAAATAATGGCTAGTCAATTAATCGGTTGATTAGCCATTATTTTTTATATCATAATTATGTTTTTTTATATTATTAATTAAGTTTCATATTATTAATCCAATGGTTTCGAAACCTCTAACCCTGATTTTTCATATTCTGCCCAAGACCCATCATAATTTTTAACATTTTCATATCCCAATAATTCTCTTAATACGAAAACTGTATGTGCCGATTTCACTCCAGATTGACAGAAAGGTAATATAGCTTCTTTATCTTTTGTTATTCCTTTTTCCCCATATAGTTTTTCAAGTTCTTCCGCACTTTTAAATGTACCATCTTCATTTAATACTTGTGTCCATTCTATCCATACTGATTTTGGAATAGATCCATCCTTAACTTCTTTCTCCGAACGTGAATCTAAAGGTATTACATTTTTATTATCTGAATTTTTCTTAATAAAATCTAAATCAGCAACATAATCTTTGTTAGGTTCTTGTGCTTTATATTGTGTTGCTTCTTTTTCATCAGATAAAGCTTTTGTTTCAAATCCTGCTTTTTTCCAAGCATCTACTCCACCCTCTAATATTTTTACATTTTCATGGCCATATACTTTCATAGTCCACCATAAACGTGAAGCCCATAATCCGTTATCAGCATCATAAATAACTACAGTATCATCATTTTTAATTCCTGCTTTACTTAAAACTTCTTCTATTTTTTCTCTATTAACCATCATTTTAGAGACACCATTTACTTCTGTCATAATATCATCTCTTTTGATTTTAACTGCTCCCGGTATGTATCCCCCTGGAAGTTTACCATCTCTTAGGTCTATTATAACAGCTTCTTTTAGGTCTTTTAGTTCTTTAGCCGTTATAATACTTTCTGGTTTAGCATACCCTTTTTGATTTTTTTCTTGTTTATTATCTTCTTTTTTACTAGCACTTGTTGTATCTTCAGTAGTTTTTTCTTGATTAGTTTGATTTGTTTCTGTTTTTTTAGAACATCCAACTGTAGCTACTGTTAAAGACAAAGCTAGTACTCCAATTAATGCTATTTTTTTACTTAACATTATTACTCCCCCTTATACTGTACATCAAAATTTTATCTAAAAGCTTTTATTTAGCTTTCATACAATTTAAACATCAATATTCTTTTTCTTCTTAAGCCACCCTGGTATAAGTGAAACTATAACAAACAGTACTGCACCAGCTCCTAAATATGCAAAAGTCTTTCCTGTGTTTCCTTCTCCACTTGCTAATGCCCCACTCATAAATGTAATTGCTATAGTTCCAGGTAACATACATATCCAAGAAACCAATATATACGTTGATAGTTTAATATCTGTTAGCCCGTACACATAATTTTGAACATTAAACGGAAATATAGGTACTAACCTTGTTATCATTAACATTCTCCAGCCCTGCTGTTTTACTCCATCATCTATTCTTTTAAGATTTTTATTCTTTTCAATCAATCCTTCAACCATATCTCTAGCTGTATATCTTCCTACTATGAATGCCATTGTTGCACCTATCGTTGATCCTATTGAAGCCCAAACTGCTCCCCATAAAGAACCAAAAGCTAACCCAGCTAATATCCCTATTGGTAAACCTGGTAAAAAGAAAATACAAGCAATAACATACAGCCCTATGTATACAATAGGTCCAAGTATACCAAAGTCATTTATCCAATTTTTAAGATTTTGAATATTCTTAATACTTATATATTCAAACAATCCAAAATGCCTCATAAGTAAAATGATAGCGGTTATAATTGCTATTATGATTCCTATCTTTAAATAGTTTTTTTTCTTATTTTTAATTTCACTATTTTTTGTATCTTCCACTTTACCCCTCCTTTTTTTAGTTAATAGATAATCGTTATCCTAGTACTTTTGAAATTAAGCTTTTATTTTCAAGTATAATCTCCATAACCATTTCACATATATCCCCTGTAACTTTAGTACATCTTTCCTTATGTTCTTTGGAACCAAATTTGTAATCTTTTATAAGGACTCTACAGCAAGCACTACCATACTTCTCTCTAAACTTATCATGCAACTGTTGTGATAACTTCATCACTTTTCTATTACCGCCCCCTGGTTTCTTTCTTCCGTATACGAGTCCTAGGGCAGTTTGTCCACCAGTTAAAGCACCGCAACTACATCCTGCACCTCCCATTCCAACAGGAAATCCTGATGTAAGTCTCACATACTCCTCTGGCATTCCGCACTCTAATACTTTATTAACCGAAGCCAATATAGCCTCAGAACATAAGTATTCTTCTTTTCTGTAGTAACCTTCAGCTAGTTCTCTAGCTTTCTTCATAAGTTCCTTGTCTTTTTCCTTCAATGAACTCACTCCCCCAAATTTTCATAACATATTGATGATCTACACTATACAATTTCACTTATAACGTATATAAAATATATGATTGTACTATATAAAACATTTAGATTTTGATAAGTTACATAAAAATAGAACAAACAAGAATATAAAATTAAGAAAGATTTTTTTAAGATATAACAATTTATGTGTTTTATTATATCCATATATAAATTTTCTTAAAGTCTCTTACATCCTGTCTAGTTAACTACCACCACTTATAGAAGTGAATGGCTTCCTAGTCAATATCTCTAACCAGACAAGTCCACATGGGCTCTAAAAGTCGCACCACCTCGAAATATAGTACAATAGCTTCTGCATTGATATATATGCTTGGTTTTCGCTATACTACTAGGCAAGTATTGAATATTTTACACTATAGAACATTTCCTATAGCAACTCAATATATTCAGTTTTTGGTTGTTCTTAAAATCATTATATCCTAATTTAGTAATTTCATCTAGCATTTACCAAATTACTGCTATGAATCTTCTACTATAGAAGAAGAAGGATTCTACACAGTCTATTAAAATATACATTAATCTAATATGAATTTGAAATAATTTATTTCTATATATTTTTAGTTTTATATAATTTTTTTCTATATAAAATTCACTAAAATTTATAATAAGTTGCATAAAAATAAATATCTGTTTAACTTTATTTAAATATACTATTTATATTTCTTTTAGTTTTATATCTATTTTTCCAACTTGTAATAGGTGTACTTGGTATTCCTGGAAATTGAGAATCAGATGTCCATGTATTATTGAACACTAAATCTAAAATATGAACTGCCTTTTTATCACCTTTAGCCATAGCTTCTCTACAAGCAGCACAATAAGTTACCATATAATCTGACTTTACTTCTTCGGTTCTTCTTTTCATAACTTTTAAAGCTAATTGTGGATTCGCAGGTACTACCATTCCCCCAAATCCACAACATCTTGTATTTTCTCTACTATGTAGTGTTTCTTCTATTTCATATCCTAATTCCTTCATTATCCATCTTACTCCATCTTGTATAGAAGATACATTTCTAGTAGAACATGAATCATGTATAGCAAAAACAATATTACTATCTTTTCCAATACCTATAGACTCTTTTGGTAATCCTATTGCAGGAAGCAGTTGCCAAAGAGAAGTTACTTTTAAATTTGTACTATATTTATTCATATTCGTATAACATGATTGACAGGCAACTATTATCTCCTCTACTTCCATTTGTTCAAATTCTTTTTGTAATTTTTCATGTCTTTCTTTAAACTTATCTACTTGTCCTATATCTAGTGTTGGTTTTCCACAACAATTTAAAATTCCACCTGTTCCTGGCAGTTTTTCTTGCAAATATATCAACACTTTTTTTACTAACTCGGGACTATATGATGATAAACTGCATCCTGGGAAAAATACTTTTTTAATTTTATTATTTCTATTCATGTTTCCCTTCCTCTCTTTGTTTATTAAGTTTTCCTGTAGTAAACATTTTTGAGAAGCTTAATAATTGATGCATTTCTATTGCACTATGACCTTTCATAGGTGACTTACCATTATTGTCTTTTACAAAAGCTTGTCTCATTTCCATAAATTTATCTTGTATTTCTAAATTTTTAGGACATACTATTGTACATTGATTACACATATTACATGAATATGGTATTGCAGGATCTATTGTTTCTGTTTCTAATACTTTTTGAAATAAATCCTTAGGACTATTACAGTATTCTTCTAGCATTAAACATTCTTTTACACAAAGTCTACAACCAGAACAACTTTCTGATATTTCTTTTATCTTGTCCATTAAATCTTTACTAAAGTTAGTTTTTTTCATTTAAATGCCTCCTAACTGTGTAGGTAGTCTTTTAAAAGATTATTCATAAAATCTATATCTAGATATTCTTTTATTTTTTCAAAAGTATCCATATTTTTTATATCTTTATCTGGATTTTGATATTCTAAATATGCATAAGCACACCATGATAATGCTCTTAAGTAAAGATATGGAGTATATAAATTAACTCTTTCTCTTATATCATTATCTTTACATTTAACATACTTAGTATAAACTTTAAAAAAGTCTTCTTTTTCTTCTCTATTTAAAATATAATTTCCTTTCCATAAAGTAGTAGTTGGAGCTAAAAATTGAGTTAAATCCTGACATGGATCACTTATAACTGGCTTTTCCCAATCTATCAGATAGCTTTTTTTATCAGATATTATAAAATTATGTGAATTAACTTCTGTGTTATTTATAACATGCCATTTATTTTCTATAAAATATTTTTCCTTATTTTTATTCTTTTCAGCCCAATCTAAAAAATTATGAAACATTTTTTTTACTTCCAATGATAATTTATTTGATTGTAAAACATTGCTTAAGAGTTTTTTACTTTCCTTTATTCTTTCACTAAATATATTTTCCTCTATTAAAAAATGTTTTGTATTAACTTCTTCTAAATCTAAAGAGTGAATCTTAGCAAATATCTTAGCTGCATTATTTACGTTCTTTTTATAATTTAAAGGCTTTCCTTCGAGAAACTCCATAATGAGTATCCCATAATCAAAAAAGCCTTTGGAATCATCTACAAAGAATACTTTCGGCGTTACTCCAGATGTTTCAAGAGCTTTTAGAGAATCATACTCATATTTTATTTGATTTTCTATTCCCAATTGACTACCAGTATTCACCCTAAAAACATATTTTTCATTCTTAGAATCTATTAAAAAGTTAATATTATATTCTCCTTGAGCTAAAAAATTAACTGTATATTCATTATCTAAAAAAGCACTATACATTAAATATTCAGATATTTCGTTTAGTAGATCATCTTTTAACATAACAAACATCACTCCAACTTTCTTTTAAATATTCAATAGTATTTATTGGACTAACATCTCTTTTAAATTCATTATTTTTTATACTATTTTTAAAATAAATAATATCCTCTTTCGTATCAATATCTCTATGTTTAGTAACTAGTCCAACTTTTAGAAAAAGCTCATTAGCTATATCTAATGTATTTTCAAGTACAGATTTTTCTCCCCATTTTAAATTACTTGAAAATACTCTAGTATGGAGTGTCTTCATTCCTATAAGATAATATCCTCCATCAAACGTAGGACCTAAACATATATCACTTTTATCTAAAATATGAAATGAATTGTATATATCTTTCGGCTGTATATCAGGTACATCACTACCTATTAGACTTACCTTTTCATATCCTTTATCAAATATATATTCAAAAGCATTTTTCATTCTATCTCCAAGTGTATCTCCTATCTGTGGAAAAACTTTGATATTATTTGGAGTTATATCCTTTATAACTTCAAAAGAATCTTCAGGTGTAAAAGTTAAATATATATCTATATCTTTTTTTATTATATTACAAATATTAAACAGGTCTTTAAGAAAACAAGTGTGTATCTCTGCACACTGTTGACCTGTAAATATATCCATTAGTCTTGTTTTTGTCTTACCAGGAATAGGTATTCTAGTCATTATTATTAAAGCATCCACTATCTTGCCTCCCTATACATGCTATTGAGAGTTTTAGGACTAACTCCTAGTAAATACATTATCTTTATTTTATGCATTAATAGTAAAGTTCTTAGCTGTCCACCTGATTTAAAACGCCTACCAGATGTTCCAATTTTAGTAGATAACATTTTCAGCTTTGTAACTTTATTTAATCTTTTAGAAAATTCCCAATCTTCCATAATTTCTATTTCTTTAAATCCATCTATTTTATTAAATAATTTCTTTTTTATAAAAATTCCCTGATCTCCAAAGTAAAGTCCCAAGTACTTAGCTCTTAAGTTAGATGTCACTGATACAAATCTCATAAATGCAGTATCATAATCATAAAAATAAATAGGAAAGCCACCAGCACAATATCCTTCTTCCATGCAATTTCGTATACTTATTAAAGAATTTTCTTCTAGTTTAGAATCTGAGTGTATAAACCACAATATATCTCCTTTAGCAACTTTAGCACCAGCATTCATTTGCTTTCCTCTACCTTTTTCGCTATTTATTACTATAGCATATTTTGAAGCTATTTTAACCGTACTATCTGTACTACCCCCATCTACTACAATTATCTCTTTATCCCCTTTTAGTCTTTGTATCTGTGTTAATGTATTCTCTATACTTTTTTCTTCATTAAGTAAAGGTAATATAATGGAAATCAATGTTCTCCACCTTTCTAAGCTTCATAAAATATAGCTTTATCAAAGTCTATACACACTTCAACTTCGTCACCTTCACTAAAATGTATATTAGAATTAGATATACATTTTAGTTCAGTATCATCCACTATAACTGTATAGTATAGTCTATCACCAGCATATCTCTTCGTATTTATGGTTCCTATAATATTTGAAATTCCTTCTCTCTTTTTAATATTTACATCTTCAGGCTTTATCATTAACTTACCTTCACAGCATTTATCTAATGACATTTCAGCAGTAAATATAGAAGACTTGAATATTCCATTCTTGACTACACCATCTATATAATTTTTATCACCAAAGAAGTTAGCAACCTCAGGAGATACTGGTTTCTCATATAATTCTGTAGGACTCCCAAATTGATTTATCTTTCCATCAAGCATAATTGCTATTTTATCTGACATCATTAATGCTTCTTCCTTGTCATGAGTTACTAATATAGTTGTAATTTTAAGTCTTTTTTGTATATCTAATATAAAAAGCCTCATATCTTCCCTAAGCCTCATGTCTAAGTTAGAAAATGGTTCATCAAGTAACAAAACTTTAGGCTCTACAGCCAATGCTCTCGCTAAAGCTATTCTTTGTTTTTGTCCTCCTGATAATTCACTTATTTTCTTCTTTTCAAATCTACTTAATCTTACTAGTTCTAACATTTCCTTTGTCTTTAAGCTTATCTGTTTTTTATCTATCTTTCTCATTTTAAGTCCAAATCCTATATTTTCTTCTACATTTAAGTGTGGAAATAATAAATAGTCTTGAAATACTATTGTTATATTTCGCTGTTCAACTGGAGTATTTAAAATAGACTTACCATTAACTAGCACGTCTCCTTCATCAGTATCCAAAAGTCCTGATATGATTTTAAGGGTAGTTGTTTTTCCACACCCTGAAGGACCTAATAGAGAAACTAGTTCCCCTTCTTCTACTGTTAAGTTTACATTATCTAAGATCTTCTTATTATCAAATAATTTCACAATATTTTTAAGTTCAACTTTAGACATGTACAACGTCTCCTTATCTTTTATTTAGATTTAATAATCTAATCTATGATCTAGGGTCATTAAGGTTATATAATACAAATATAGTAATATAACTACTCATATAAAAGTATGACTTTCATCATGTAACTTAATAATTAATTCCAGTATTCATAACTTTATAAATAGAAAATAAGAATTATATAGGACTGAGATTAATCTTACAAATTTTAATTTGATAAAAAAATTCCATCTGAATTAAGTTTCATTTTATCTTCATAATAATGCCTTAAAAATCTCTCAATTAAATATAAAAGAATTAAAGTAGTTATTATAAAAACAATACTATATACAGAAGCTATTGTTCTATCTCCACTTTGTATATATGGAAACATAACCATAGAAAATGTTACTACTTTACCCCCTCCAATTAAAAAGGTTAAGAAATACTGACTAAAAGATACTATAAAAACTAAACTACTACTAACAATAAGTCCTGGCGATATAAGAGGAAGTGTTATATTTGTAAAAGTCTGAAAACTACTAGCTCCTAATACCTTAGCTTGAACTTCCATAGACTCTCCTAAAAGTTCAAATGTATCTTTAAGTATCTTAACTCCATAAGGAATACAAGGTATTATATGAACTAATACGACTCCCATAAAAGTATTAGCTAGTCCAAGTTTTATAAAAGTAACATGTATTCCCATAGCTACTGCAACAGTAGGTACTATTATGGGAGAAAGTATAAGTATTTCAATAGCCTTTTTTCCTCTAAATTTATAAAAACCTAATGCTTTTCCAGCAGGAATACTAATCAAAACAGTTATTAAAGTCGTAACCATTGATAAGCATATACTAAATCCTAATATTTTAAATGACTTACTAGTTGGATCTAAAAAATACTTCCATCCTCTTAATCCCAGTGAACTAGGTACAATATTTGGCCAGGGCCAATTCTTAGCAAAGCTCCAAACTACTAGAATAATTAAAGGAGCTATAAAAATAAATATCATTATATATAAAATGAAATTAGATAAACTTAATTTTCTATTTTTCATATACTCACCTATTATATTTAGAAATAACCTTAAAGGCTTTATTATAACCCCAAACTAATATCAATGATACAAAGGTTAATATCATATTTATAACCATAGTATAAGGTCTGTGTTTTAGATCTGGATTACTATATTCAATATATGCTTTTACCGGTAATGCTTTTGGATTAGTAGGTCCTAGTAAGAACGGTACTTCAAATGCTCCAAATGAAAATGCAAATACCAGTATAAATGAAGTTACTATAGATGGCATAATAAGAGGAAGTGTAACTTTAAAGAATACTTGCCTCCTATTAGCTCCTAATGTTTTTGCTACATCTGAAAATTTATTATTCATATTGTTAAGAACGCTATAAACTACCATTCCAATAAAAGGAATCTCTTTCCATAGATAAGTTATAATTATTCCTATACCATTTTTCTCAAACAATAATGATGGAAAATGATTTTGTGATGAAACAAATCCTAGACTATAAAATATTCTAGATATAATTCCACTTTGAGATAATAAATTGTACACGAGTAATACTGCTACTATATGAGGTACAATTATTGGGACTTTAAACACTATATCTTCTACACCTTTTTTCTCTTTTTTTCTATATATTAGATAAGCCAAAGCAACTCCTAATATTACCGAAAGTGCAGAAGATATAAATGATATATATATACTAAATATAAGCGATGATAAAAAATCTTTACTCATCATTACTTCTTTATAGTACTTAAGGGTAAAGTCTTTAAGTCCTACTATAGGAAAATATCCTATACTTTGTAAAAACCCCATAACAATTCCTGTTACAAATATTCCTAATATAACTATCATTACTGGTGTAAGTAGAATATAAGGCTTCAGTTTGTACTTATATTTCACATTTATCCCCTTTCTTACTTATTAGGAATACTTTCCATCCATATTTTCTCTATTATAGGAATTAAATTAGCAGGCATTTCAGGTAATCTATGATCAAGAAGTTCTTCTTGACTAAGTGCTGCATCTCCTATACTGCTTCTAACTTTTTCAAATTTCTTCTTTTCTTTTTCATTTAACTTATCACTGTCTAAAACTGGTTGTCCTCCTCCATGTTTAGGCTCATATTTTGAAGCTTGCATATCCACACTTAGTATATAGTTGATTACAGCTAATGCACCTTCTTTATTCGGAGAATTAAATGGTATAGCTAAAAAATTAGTATTTCCTATAGTTCCTTTGTCAAATACAAAAGTCCTTGTAGATTCAGTAAATTCTCCCGTCTTTATTTTTGAAGCTGCAAAGTTAGGTGCATATGACATAGTCATTAAAACCTCATTATCACCATACATATTATCAAGTAATGTACTTTCTGCTGGATATGTTTCTCCTTTTTTCCATAGATAAGGCTTTAACTCTTTTAAATAATCTATAGCAGGTTGTATTGCCTTTCTAACCGTGTCTTCATCTGCCTTCATGTCCATAAACTGTTCATGTCCAACAATATCATATATAATATTTCTTACAAATGCACTTCCTGTAAAATCAGGTGGCGCAGGGTAAGTAAACTTTCCAGGATTATTTTTTGCAAATTCCATAAGCTCTTTATGATCTTTAGGTACTGCTTGAGTTTTCATCTTATCATATATCATTACGAATTGTGCTTTCCCATAAGGTGATTCATATCCTTCCACAGGAAATCCAAAATCAAATTTAGTTTCTACATCGTCCTTATCTATGTATTTTTTAAAATTAGGTAGCTTGTCTGAAAATGGTCCATACAACAGCTCATTCTCTCTAGCTGTAAAAAAATTCTCCCCATTAATCCATACTATATCTATACTTCCGTCTTTAACATTTAACTGCTTTTCATTTAAAAGTTTACTTAGAATTTCATCTATATTCATTCCAACCCTATTTAATGTTATATCATACTTTTCCTTTAGTTTCTTAGAAAGATGATTATCTATCCATCCATTAAGTAATTGATCTCCTCCCCAACCGTAAAAGTTAACAGTGGTTCCTTTAGCTTTACTTAATACATCTTCCCATTTATCAATCGAAACATCATCCTTTGTTTGAGAAGTTTTGCCACAGCTTATTATTCCTAATGATAAAGTAATAATCATTAAGACACAAATTAATTTCTTCATTTCTTTATCCTCCTATTCCTCATATTTATCGTTTTTACAACATTTTCACATATATTATAAGTGTTGCATACATTTTTTTCAAATTATTTTATAACCGTCCTTAAAGCTACAATCTTTGACAAAATAAAAATTTTGTTGTATCATTGTATGCATAAATTTCAGCAAAATACATAATTTTCTAATTATATAAAAAGGAGTATTTTTTATGATAAAAAAGAAAATCTTATTTGACTGTGATAATACCATGGGTTTAAACGGAAAAGATGTAGATGATGGATTAACACTACTATATCTGTTAGGTAGAAGCGATATAGAAATTATAGGAGTAACTACAACTTTTGGCAATAGCACAATAGATGATGTATATAGAAATTCTATCGATATGTTTAATGATATAGGAATAAACTATATTCCACTTTTAAAAGGAGCTAAAGATACATCAGATAGGCAAAGCGAAGCTTCTGATTTTTTAGTTGAAATGGTGAATAAGTATCCAAATCAGATAACCTTACTTGGAACTGGATCTCTTACTAACCTATATGGTGCCTATGAAAAAGATAATAATTTTTTTGAAAAGTTAGAACAAATAGTATTAATGGGTGGATTAACTCGTCCCTTAGTAATAAATAATCAAATTTTAGATGAATTAAATTTTTCGTGTGATCCTGAAGCCACATATAATGTATTAAGTTCTAATTGTAAGACAACTGTATTAACTGGACATATTTGTTTACAGGCTTTTTTTGGTAAAAAAGAGTATGATAGACTAATGAACAGTAACTCTATAGAATGCTATAAATATATTAAAAATAAATCTTATAAATGGTATGAGTTCTTTATGAATTGGTTCAATATAGATGGATTTTTTAATTGGGATATAGTTGCTTCTATGTATATAACAAATCCTGAGCTATTTGATGACAATATATTAAATATAGTTTCTAGTGTTAAAGATTTAGAAACAGGTTTTTTAAAAGTTAATAACTCGTCCAATGAAGGATATAAAGTAAATATACCTACATGCATTAAAGATATTAACTTATTTAACGAAATAATATTTAAATCTTGGGAAAATGTAAAATTTTCAAAATAATAAAATCCCCTAATTTACCTTAAGGGATTTTGTTATTTTATTTCTTGTATTTTTTGTACCCAAGTCTATCAAGCCCTATATTATATCCCTCTGCTCCATAGTTTAATACTCTATTAACTCTACTTATTGTAGCTGTACTTGCTCCTGTTTCTTCTTCTATTTCATTATAAGTTTTTTCTAATCTTAGTAGCTTTGCCACTTGTAATCTTTGAGTAATAGACTTTATTTCTTTAATTGTACATATATCTTCAAAGAATCTATAGCATTCTTCTATAGTTTCAAGTTTAAGAATTGCTTCGAATAATTCATCTGTATGTTTATCTTTGATCCTTGAATGATGATGCTCCATAATATAGTTCACTCCTCAATCTTATTATTTATATTATTAAATAATATCTACTATTAAATCACTAATTTTAAATTAACTAAACATTTAATGAATGTTTATAAAATAGTCGCAATTATATTTTAATATTAATACTTGTCAGTTGCAATACTTTAAATAACTAAAGTAAAGTTTCTAATATTTGCATAACTATATTCCTTGTAACTTAACCTTTCCAACTTGTCTCAGATCAATATATAATCTTACTCCATTTTCTTTTAAAAGTATGCCTTGTAAAGTTATTTTTTCATGTGTTAAGTCTTGAATTTCTTTTTCATTATAATCATCCACATTTATAGGTATATCTTTTGGAACCCTAATATCTATGTTACCAGTATCATTTTTAAATTCATATATACCTAAACTATCTATATCATTCATTTGTGATTTAATATTTCCCTTACCAGCTTTAGCTATAAGTTTTTTAACTTCACTAGTAAATATATTTATATCTCCTATTTCTGATTTTGCAGTAATATCCTTTATTTTACCTTCTAAGTTGATATTTCCTGTAGAAGTAGATAATATAATCGACTCTGAGTTTTTAGTAAATATATTAATATCTCCTACATTAGTTTTTATTTCTCCTTTTTGTATATCACTTAAAATATCTATGTTTCCAACTTCAGAATCTATATAGATATTTCTAATCTTACTTGGAACTTGTATATCAACTATACTATTAATATTACGTATTCCTGGTAAGTCAGTTTTCTTTGTAGAATTCATTTCTATAGTATCTTTATTAT
The DNA here is from genome assembly GCF_001190785.1 of Gottschalkia purinilytica. Taxonomy (NCBI): domain Bacteria; kingdom Bacillati; phylum Bacillota; class Tissierellia; order Tissierellales; family Gottschalkiaceae; genus Gottschalkia; species Gottschalkia purinilytica. Next base: position 41,563 of record NZ_LGSS01000020.1, read on the forward strand.
TTCGTACATCATGCTTTAAATAACTTAACATTTTTTCTATAGTATTATCATCTTTTCCCTCTACAGTAGTTTTAATCCTTATTTTCATTTTGTCATCTTTACTTTTCGTTATATTAATATCTCCAAGATACATTCTGACTTTTAATTCTGTTTGATCACTAATAGATATTTCTTTTTCATCTATATCTTCTTTTAATATAGTATTTTTAGACACACCTTTACAACTAACAAGTACTAAGGCTATAATTGTCATTATTATACTTATACATATGATTCTGAGAAAATGTAATTTTGATTTCATGAGCATCATCCCTTACTGTTTATATTAATAATATTTGAAAACAGTCATTTCTAAGTTATGTAAATTGTTTTTATTGAATTATCTTAAATTATATGTTTTTATACTCATTCAAGTCAATCTATTTTCCCTTTTTTATACAAAAAATCAAAAAACCCCTTATTATAAGGGGTTTTTTGAGATCACGTTGTTACACAAATTTATATTAACTTTAATTATATACGTTGTTACACAAATACTAAAATAATTCGTTATTAATCTATTTTAACTAGAATAAGCCTACTATTTCTCCGTTTGGAAGAACATCCATTCTATTTGCAGCTGGTACTTTTG